>NZ_JACVVF010000035.1:0-47307 GCF_016648095.1 Pseudomonas sp. S32 | reverse complement strand
CGCACCGACGTCGTGGGCATCTTCCCCAACGATCCTGCGATCACAAGGCTGTAGGGGCGATGCTGCTGGAGCAGAACGACGAATGGTGCCTGCAACGGCGATATATGCAGTTGGAGGCCTTTGAATCCGTCAGCGATAATCCACAGGCCAAGCTGTCGGCCGTGATCAACTAAACAGCAAACTCAGTGGCCAGCGCCATGATGAGTTACACCACTTCCTGGGACACGATCAGCAAGAAAGACCCCACCGCTGCTGATATCGTGATTGGTGACTACAAACGCCAATGGAACCTGGATCAAGATGGCAGCCTATGGATCATCGCTGAGAACTCCATCGAGCAGGTTGGCTGCATTCATACCTGCCAAGGTTTGGAGGTCGACTACATCGGAGTGATTATCGGACCAGATCTGGTCGTACGTGACGGTCAGGTAGTGACATCCCCGGATGAGCGCGACAAGCACGATAAATCGATTCGCGGCTGGAAAAAAATGATGAAAGAGCAACCTGCCCTCGCGAAAAGTGAAACAGACCTGATCATCAAAAATACGTACCGAACCCTGATGACAAGGGGAATGAAGGGTTGCTACCTGTACTGCACTGACAAAGAGACGGCGCAATACTTCGAGAGTCGGCTTAGCCAACACAGCAATCATTGACGGTATCGTTTTCTAGGAGCCCCTGTACCGGCGAGCGCAGGGGCAACGATCAACAGTGCGACCATCTGCTTTATAGATCCGGCCACGATTCGTTTTTGGGCGCGGTTCTCAAAAAAGCACCGTCCATCGGAATCCAGGCCACGCAGCGTTCCAACTGGTATTCCAAGCAAGTTGATCAAAAAATCATTTACTAGCCAAAACAGGTAGATACCGACTGGTTTCAAATTACCCCGGCGATGCGGAACCGCCTCAAACCGACCAATACGAGAAGATAATCCTCCCAACTCGTCCACTTGATAAAACCCCAAACAACAAAAAAGCCACCCGAAGGTGGCTTTCTCGTTTTCAATAATGGTCGGGACGGAGTGATTCGAACACTCGACCCCTTGCACCCCATTCGATTAAATATCAGACTTAAGCGGACTTCAATAGCATACAACAGAAAGGGTTGAGCCTAGCGCTCACGGGCCTTTCAGGCTAATATTTCGTCTAACCAAACCCAGGAACTTCCACCGAGAGCCGCTGCCACGGTAGGGGTATAAGTAGGGGTATTTTTGGGCATCCTTCCGCGTGCAAGAGTGTAGACAATGGCCAAGATAACCGTCAAAGAGTTGGAAATGCTCACGGCTCAGGATCATGGCAAGACCATTCGAGATGATGGAAACCTAATAGGCAAAGTCATCGCTCGCCAAAAAGGTGTCTCGGTAAGCTTCTATTACCGTTTCAAGTGGGGTGGAAAACTCAAAGACTGTGCCTGCGGCACGTGGGCCAAGAATGGCAGCAAGAGCAAAACCCTGTCCGAAATACGATCCGAGCATAGGAGAGTAAGTCAACAAGTAGCTGACGGCATTGATCCGACATCTGCCAAGAAGGCCGCCAAAATCGAAGCCCAAGCAGCCATTTCCGCCACCATTGCCGAGGCCGAACGCCATGCAGCGGAAAACAAGACTTTTGAAAATTTGTTCGATGAATGGCTGTGTGACGGTGTGTCCCGCCAGGATAACAATGCGGAACTGCGACGCAGCTTCAAGAAAGACATACTGCCTGTCCTGGGCAAGAAGCCATTGCGTAGCCTGACAGAGAAAGACTTATTGACTGTTCTGCGTGCAATCCGTGCGCGTGGTCTAAACCGTACCGTGGTTATCCTATATAACGACATTGGGCAGATGCTGCGCTGGGCCGAAAAGCGCAAACCGTGGCGATCATTGATGATTGACGGCAATCCGATTGACTTGATCGATGTACAGACACTGCTTGACGACGACTATCAAGAAGAACGTGACCGCCTGCTCTCCCCCGACGAGATCCATGAACTACAAGGCATCTTTGCTCGCTTGGAGCATGACTATGATGCCCTACCCCCCGGCCGAAAATACTCCGGCATCCGTCCTGTTAATTGTCGCGTGCAGTGCGCGGTATGGATCTGCCTGAGTACCCTCTGCCGCATCGGCGAGCTACTCAAGGCCGAATGGAAAAATGTGGATCTGGAGAAAGGCGCCTGGTTCATCCCCGCGCTGGCCACGAAAGGACGTAAAGGCAAGCGTCAGGACCACCATATATTTCTATCGCAATTTGCTTTGGCACAGTTCAAGCGTTTGCAGAAAGAAACTGGAAGTAGCCCATTCTGCTTCCCTAGCAAAGATGGTGAATGCCATGTTGATACCAAGACAGTGAGTAAACTGATTGGTGATCGGCAGTGCCGCTTCAAGAAGCGCAGCAAACCATTGTCCGGGCGTCACCATGACGATTCGCTAGTGCTCAACAACGGCACAAAGGGTGAGTGGACCCCACACGACCTTCGCCGTACCGGGGCGACCATGATGCAGGAGCTTGGCGTCACTCTAGAGATTATTGATCGCTGCCAAAATCACCTGCTGGCTGGTTCCAAAGTACGCAGGCACTACCTGCACCATGATTATGCCAAGGAGAAAACTGAAGCATGGCGCCTTCTTGGAGACAGACTAGAAACAATCCTGGCCTGGGTAAAGAAATGAGCCGAAAGTGAGTAAATGAACGTTGATGCGCTGTTCGTCAAGACAGATGTTTACCCGGACATCGGCTCGAAAGACGCGCGCGAACTGGCGCGGGCTGCGCGTCGAGACGTGGCCAATCACGTCGCTCCGCTGAAAGACAAACGGGAGAAAATTGCTGCGCATTCACTCGATGATGGACGTACCTTCCAGTACGTCGCCGAGTAGTGGTTGGCCTTCAAATCGCCGGACCGGGTCAGCCGATCGACCACGGGCTTTCGTGGCGCTCTGAACAACCATATTCTGCCCACAATAGGCCGCATTCCCGTCGGCGAGATCAAAGTCAGCCACATCACCGAGATCATCAGTATCATGCGCCGTGCGCGCACTTGGCCATAGCCAAGCGTGTGCGGACATCATCCGTGCCGTGCTCGGCTTCGCTGAAGGCTGCGGCTGGGTGGAGCGTAAGGTTGTTACCGGAGCAGGAGCTTGTACTGCTGCACGAGCTGCATAATCGCCAGGCAGTGGATGAGGCCAGCAACGGCTGGGTGTTCGTCTCACCGATGTATCTTGGCCGCCCCATCGACGCTACTCTCTGGCCAAGTCCTACCAGCACATCTGGCCAGGCTACCCCTTCACCCCTTCAGCTTTCGTGCCATCTACCACACCATCAGCTTGTGCGGTGACGCGCCTCTAAGGTAGCTTCCTGGCCAACTTGTAGAGAGCAGCAAAGACTTCTATCACGACATGGATCAGCGATGACGAAACAGTACCTGATTGACCTATCCCGGCTTGAAAAGGGCGACATCCTCCTGACCAGTGTCGGTGAACTTCCCAGCGCTGGCGTACGCACCATCACCAAGAGTGATTACTCCCACGCAATGCTGTACGCCGGCGGCAGTAGCTACATTCATTCGGACCTGAAAGGGGTACACGCCGACAACCTTCAGCGCCTCCTCCTAGACTCGCCCCGCCGCGCAGCCGTATTGCGGCTTCGCCGACCTAATCGAGACGGAGTTGCGGATGAGGCCATCATGTACGCCCGCCGCAAGGTCGGAACACAATACTCAAAACGAGAAGCAGCGGGAACCGTAGTAGAAAAGCTGCGCTCCGGCTTGGAAAATCGACAGTTCTGTTCGCGCCTTGTAGCGCAGGCGTTTGCCGAAGCCGGTGTTCAACTGGTCGCGGATCCAAATTACTGTACACCTCAAGATATCTTTGCATCGGTTGAACTCTTTGTAGTAACCGACTGTATCCGAGAAGCCTCTCCCGAAGAGTCCAACTTCGCCAAAGCCGCCAATCCTCTGGCGGAGCAGCGGCGTATCACCAATGCATTTCTTGAGGAAGTCCGAGAAATATCTGGTCGCGACGTTCAGCAGTACGAACAAGTGGCGCAATGCGTGCTAGATCACCCAGAGTACGATGAGGCTATTACGCAAGCGCTGCAGCGTTCGGGCTACCTTGAAATCTGGAAGATGGACGTTGAGATCAATCCATGGCGCTATGATGCAGAAATCTATCTGAACAGTGCCAATGCCGCACAGGTCCTAATTGAGTCTGCCTATTATGAAATGCAAAGCGCGGCTGAAATGATCGCTCGATTTGAATTTCTGTGTCGCCAGTACGACGAGACCAATGGGCGCTTTCCTCGATATTATTTTCAGACGGTACGCAGTCTGTATGCACACCTGGTCTCTCTCCACACGAAGCGACAGGAAGCAGCGCAAACTGTGGTGAGTACGTTGAAGGGCAGCGATGCTATGGCGAGATAATGCCAGCACTCAGCCAAATCGGACTTGGTTATGGATCTGCCGTCACTGGTAAAACGTGTTGACCGTGACAACCGATATGGCTACTCAAATGGCCAGCAGTTCCAAGCGTGTGAGGAAGCCTCCATTACCATGTACGTACCGTCAAACCGAACCTCGAACCCAGGCGGAGAGACATTGTTAGAGCGCATGGACTTTACCTACAACGCTGAACAAGATCGGTATCAGTGCCCGGCAGGTCAGTGGCTAACCCTGAAGCAGCGTTACAAGGGCGACCGATCTAGCTGCGCTGGATGTGCGCTGAAAGCCCAATGTAAGACGGCCCAACGCCGTTATGTCTCGCGCCAAACACAAGAGGAGGCTTTTGAGCGTATGGCGCAGCGGACGCACCGCATCCAGCGATGATGGAGCGCCGTAGATCCCCCGTGGAACACCCGTTTGGTAAACTCAAACAATGGCTATTTGGCAACGGGCTGTTCTTGCTACGACAGCTCGAAGGGACAAGAGCTGAAATGGCCCTGGCTGTGACCGCGTACAACCTCAAGCATCCGATCAGCATACTAAGTGCCAAGCAAATGATGCAACTGATAGGCTGAAAGGCCTTGATTCAGCATAAAAACAAACGCCCCGAACAAGTCGGGGCGTTTGGTCTAGAGCCTATCAGTGTGTTTTCACACAGTCTGCGAAGGGTCTTCTTTCTCGCCCTACCGAAATATTTCGATAAGGACTAATTTGGAGCGGGAAACGAGACTCGCATCGGGCTTGCGAGCTGTTGAATTTAAAGGCTTTTCAGCCATCCCTTAAACAGGGATAGCCTCAATTCTGGACTTATTTTGCAGGCCAAGCAAGTGACTGGGTCTACGATTGGCAGGCTTGGGCAAATACCCGGTCCGCCACGATTCATAGCACTCCTTTCACCGGATAAAGCGAGTTCTCGCTTTGGGTCGTCAAGAAGACGCCGACGCCATCATAGAAACCTGTTGCTACCCGACCATAAAAACCATGAATAAAGATAGGCTATTCAGCCAGAAGCTGAACGATTCCTAGTAAAGCGGTGCCCTTTCTCCAGCAAAGCTAAGCCCTGTAGTGTGAGCTCTCGCCCCTCGATGGTATGGGGTGCATAAGCCTGTAGGTAAGCGAGTCGTTCAGCCACACGTAGGTTGAACCACGCTGCCGGCTTTCCGGTAGCCATCATGTAGTTCAAGTCGGCAGCCAAGGCCTCGATGACCCGCCCCTGTAGCGCAACGCCCTTCGCGGGCCCCGTGAGGGCGAATGCGATGAACAGCACACCGAGGCCTGCGATGACACCGATGCCGGTCGTGACCGCCTGATCCACCGCAAACGTCATGTAGTTGCTGGGCTGGATCGATACCGCCAGCGTCAGGCAGAATCCCAGTCCGTACGGCGTTAATGCAGGCGAGGTCATCGCCATCAGGCCAAGCAACAGTGGCCCGGCTAGAATCAGGAGCAAAGCGGCAAAATGATCAGGGCCTTGGGCGAGCGTTCCCAGCACCCAGAACGTTGCCACCGGTACAGCGAGAGCTACTCCTACCATCAGTTTGCGAACGATCATCGCCGGCGTCGGTGCTGCAGCGAACATATGCGAGAAAAGACTGGGCAGTACCATCATCATGATCAGCGATGGGGCGCCATCGGACAGGATCCATACGTAAGCTGCGGCAAGGAACACCATTGCACTGCGCAGCGCCGATGTTCCGGCGGTCCGCCAGTCCCTGTGCCTTTTCAGGCGTCGGCCCGGCTCATGGAAATGTTCATTCTTCTCCAGGGCTTCATTTGCAGCAGACATCATCGCACTGGCTCCTGCCAATTCCCGAAGCGCGGCGGCGAGGTCTTTCACCTGGGTCACATGGGGACTTCGACTTAGCTCAGCCAGAAGTTGCAGTGGGGAATGCTCGGCACCTTGTTCTGTCTTGTGCGCAGCCAGCAAGCCTACACAGCTCGCCTTGTTCTGCCTGAACCATCGCTCGACCGTCTGGCCACAGGCGATCACCGTCAGGGCAGCGTTCGCCATATGCAGAGCAGCGTGAATGGTGTTGGCCCGCTCGTAGCGACCGGCGTTCGAATCATCGCTGATCGTGGTGACCAGGGCGATCATGCCCAGACGCTGCTGATGAAGCCCTGCACGATCTGGCTCCGGCCGCAGCAGCAGTTCGATGTAACCCATGCTCAAAGCCTGCAGCCGTTTTGCATGACCTTTGACCAGGGTTTCAACCCGCCACGGAAACAAAAACAGGCTCGAAAGCGTTGCGCAACTTGCGCCTACGATCACCTCGGTCAGCCTCGCTCTGACCACTAGGAATATCGAACCGCTGGTAGTGGTCGTCGGGTCGGCTATCGCGAACATGACGATCAGGATCGCCGTTACCGAAACGAGTGCGAGCCCAAAGACGAAATTGACATGCCGCTCGGTTGACGCCAGCGCTGAAGTGAAGGCAACGCAGACAGCCAACGCACCGATGGCCAACGTCGGATAGGGCATGAAGCTATCCAGGATGAATATCGCCACCGCTGCGCCAAGGGTTGAGCCAAGGATTAAGCACAAAGCCTTTTCCATCACGAGGCCGGTTTCGGGGCGCGCCTGTAGCATCATCGAGGCGACCATCGCCCAGAACGGCTTGTCCAGATCCAGGCCCATGGAGACAGCGAGAGCCAATGCAACCGCAGACAAGCCCTTCAGCGCAAAGAGAATGCTGCGCAAATTCGGCTGCAGGTAATGTATGAGCACGGCTCTCATCGGCCAGCGACCGCGCCATGGGCAGGTACAAGTCTCACCGAGACGTTCATGCCCGCACTCAAACGCGCTTCCCGCGGCACGGATTCGAGCCGGATATTCACAGGTATCCGTTGCGCCAGCCGAACCCAATTGAATGCCTGCTGCACTTGCGGCAGCAGCATGGGGTCGGATTGGGTGTTCGTGTTGGCGACACCCTTGGCGATGCTCGTGACCCGCCCTGACAAGATCGGCCCGCCGCTCATCAACGCGATATCAGCCGTGTCCCCTTCGCTGATGCTGGGCAACTTGGTCTCCTCGAAGTACGCGGTCACGTAGAACGAGCCATCTTTGATCAAGGAGAATGCTGGGCCGCCCTGGGTCACATAGTTGCCCTCCTGCAGCCGGATATTGGTAATGGTGCCATCTGCCGGGGCGGTGACTTGGGTACGTGCAAGATTGATCCGGGCTGTTTCCCATTGCGCCTTGGCCATTTCATATTCGGATTTGGCGAGCAGTACCTGAGAGCGGGCGTTGTCCAAATCCTCGGCGCTGATAGCGTTGATTCTGGCGAGCGGAACTCGCCTGCGCTCCTGGCCAGCGGCGAGTTGCCAGGCATGTTTAGCATGCTCCATCTTCGCTTTCGCTTCGTTCAAGGCTGCCAGATACCGGGCAGGATCAATCACGAACAAGAGGTCGCCCTTCCTGACCGCCTGGTTATCCCGAACACTCAAACGGGTTACCCAGCCGGCAACGTCAGGGGCAACCACCACGACGTCTGCCCGCACGCGCCCATCCCGAGTCCACGGCGAATATCGATAGTGGTTCCACACCCACGAGCCAGCAAGAATCGTAGCGGCGGCGATCAGCAAGGTCATCGAACCGCGTAGCACCCCACTCATTTCAAGCCTCCATCCAGAATCGACAAGGCCACGGCGGCATAGCCTGTGAAAAGCGCGAGCCCTAACCAGGCGGGTCTGACCTGCAACAGCATTTCCAGCCGCCCTGGGATCAGCCGAAGCGTCATGGCCGTGAGCAGCGCCGCGATGAGCACGCATACCACCATCGGGCTTACCAACAGCCCTGCGAATGAAAACTCCCGAATCATAGCTCACCTCATGACCTGTATCGCAATGCGGTCACTGTATCGATAATGTATACGTACCGCAATGTGGTACAGTGACCGAAATTAGGAGGTGAGCATGGAACCATCGAATCAGGCAGGCACCAACGACGAACGTGGCGGCGGCATCCAGGTGATTGCGCGTGCAGCCAAAATATTGAATTTGCTAGGCAAAAGGCCCGACGGGCTGAGCCTTGGAGAAATCGCCCAGGAAGTTGGTTTCCCGCGCTCCACCGTGCAGCGGATTGTGGGCGCGCTGGAAGAGGAAGGCATGATCCGAAGCGAGGGCGTAGGCGGTATACGTCTGGGGGCTGGCCTGCTGCGGCTCGTAACCCACGCGCATGCCGACCGCATCACGATTGTCCAGCCGTGGCTTCAAAAGCTCAGCGGCAGCGCTCAGGAAACCGCTGTGCTGTCTCGTGCGGACGGGCTTAGGCTGCTGGTGGAATATCGCGTGGTGGCTGACCGTGAACTGCAGGTCATGCCCCGGCTGGGGCTGCTCGATTTGCCACTCCATGGAACATCAGCGGGACGTGCGCTCTTGGCGCTGGAAGATGACGATAAGATCCGGGACATGATGGTCGGTGCAACTGCGGCAAGTCGCCCGCTCGATGACCGGATATTTCAACAGCTGAATACGATCCGCCAGCTGGGTTTTTCCTGTGATCATGGCGAATTGATGGAAGGCATCACCACCACTGCAATCGCTCTGGATACGGTGCTTGGCTGCTTCGCCATATCGATGCCGATCCCGACGTTCCGCTTTGAGCGAGATCCGAACCGGTACACCGATGCACTTCTGGAATGCAAAGCAGGACTGACCAGCGAGATTGGTGTTGAGCGCGGGTGGTGACCCCTGTGGCTGAAGCCCAGCCTGTCGGCAATTGCCGGGTTGCGAAACACTCAGTTCGTAACCGAAGGGAGGCAGAGGCAGAGAAAATGGCAATGATGCCTTGCTTGCGACATGTCGTCTGTGACGGCAGGATTTTTACGCACCATCTTGATGCTCCGTGTGTTCTTACGGACTCGTTTGATAAAGCCGAAGTCAGCACGCCGGGCTTTGGCACAAGGTTCTAACGCCTGGCTCTAACTCCTGGCTTTATCGATGCCGCTTAGTCAATACCGCTTAGCCATCCATAGGAAGCCCGAGATCGTTGACCATCTGGCTTATCAGCTCGCTTTGCAAATCACGCTGAGCAGTTCTGGGCTGTTGCTGCTCAATCCAGTCTCGCAAGGGATCATCAACTTCAGTACGCACACCCGAGAGCTCTTCCACCACTGCCAGGGCGCAGAACGGTACGTATGCCTCCGAATATCCTCCCTCATGAACAACGACCAAACGCCCATTGCAGAGTCGCTGCGCAGCATCCTTCACCATCCGCGTCATCTCCCGGAAGCTGTCGCTATGCAGCAGCATTCTGGCCATCGGGTCGACCGCGTTGGCATCGAAACCGCTTGCGACGATGATCAGGTCAGGCTTAAAGCGCTCAAGCGCGGGAATGACGATACGGCGCATTGCTTCGATATACGATGCATGACCAGATCCTGGCAGTAGGGGGATGTTTATGTTGGCGCCTTCACCGTCGCCTACGCCTCGATCCTCGGCTCCGCTATAGCCGGGGGGAAAACAGCCTTCCTGATGAATAGACAATGTCAGGACGTCGGAGCGACTGTAGAAAATCGACTGCGTCCCGTTCCCATGGTGTACGTCCCAGTCCAGAACGGCCACTTTTCCGAGGCCTCCGTCCGCTTTCGCGGCTTCGATCGCAATGGCTATGTTCGCTAGCAAACATGCTCCCATTCCCTGGTCTGGCAGGCAGTGATGCCCTGCAGGCCGGGACAAGGCGTACGCATTGTCCGCATCACCTTTAAACACTGCCTGTACAGCAGCGATGGCCAACCCTGCCGAAATGGCCGCAACTTCATAGCTTCCAGGCCCCACTGGCGCATGGAAGCCAAGCTCGCCGGAGCCGGCCTTGCTCAGCTCCTTGAACCGATCTACGTATGCTTGGGGGTGAATGCGCAAGAGATCGCGCTCAGACGCCGCTTCGCCGCTGCACATGCTGAGCTTGGCGCTCAAACCTGCTACATCCATGAGGTTTTTCAGTCGACGCTTGGACTCGGGCGAGTCCACGTAGCCGCCTGCTGAGGACGGCTGAACCCAGCGGCCAACGGGGATCATGGCGTTATACTGTCCGGCGCTGTGCCAGAAGGCTCGCTCGTCGAAAAAGAACGAAGTGCGCTTGCTCATATCAATTGACTCCAAATGAACTTTCATAGTGGGTTGGTGCTGATCTTGGGTTCCCGTTTATGCCTGCTGATCAGGATCGGAAGAACAGAGAGGGCTGTGATCACAGCTGCACCCGTGAGAACAGGTACGAAACTGCCGGTCTGCTCGATAAGGCGACCCGCAATGGCTGGCCCGATGGCCAAGCCGGCCCCGATGACGAGGTTGCAGGTGTTCATGGTTTGGCCGGACTCATCTAGGTCTGCCAGGCATGCCAGGATCGAGGGCAATACGTAAGTCCAGGTGAACTTGAAGAGCATTGCTGCAACGGCGAATCGAGTTAGGTTCGGAAGATCCAGCAGCACGACGATTGCGACGAACATCATCCCGAACCCGGTGCACAGCAGCACTTCTCGGCGCACTCGTTCGCCAATCATTGCCGCCAATGCCGCGCCTACGATGCCCATCACAGTTGCAACAGACAGAATGCTGGTGACAGACTGTCCATCGAGCTCGGCTTCTGCTGCTACAGATCCGATGAATGTCCAAACTGCCGACAAGGAAATGTAAAACCCCAGCAAACCGCTGATCGCAAGAGCGATCCTTCCTTTGGAAGAAGCGTTTCGCGCTAGATTTTCCTGCGGCGTAATGGGTCGTTGCGGGGGGAAGGCTTTGCAGAGCGGAAGGATGAGTAGGCCTATAAGAGCGAGCCCCGCATATCCACCTGCTAGACCAAAGTTCGCGTAGACTTTCGGCAAGACGGCAAGCCCTATGGCACCCAGCACAAGCTGTCCCATGACCCAAACGCCGTAAATTCGGCTGGGGTTTTGGGTCAGCGCCGCGCTGGATACACAGATGATCATCAGCGAGCCCCCGGCAAACGAGCTGAACGCCCGGGCCATCAGCAGATCAGAGTAAGTGTGTACAAACATTGACCCCAGATTGCCCAGACAGAGCGCGACACCCGCTATGAATGCGGCAAGGCGCCAATCTATCTTCTTCAGCCACCAGTAAGCAGGAACCGTTGCAAGGCTTAATGCGCCCAATTCTGTAGAGAAAAGATACCCAATTTGCTCTGGCCGAAGGTAGAGCTCGTAAGATAACTGGGCGGCTACAGCAGGAGCGGTCATCAGCACGGCTGGGGCAATGGCGGCAAAGGCAACGATGGCTGCAATGAGCAAGAACGAACTACCAATTTTAGTATTCATCGGCGGTCTCTTAAAATGCGTGAACAATGCGTAACAGGCCCTGGCTTCCATGAAAGCCGTTTTCTGTCTCTACGTTGCGTGAGACGGAGATCAACAGCTGGTTGCGCCGAGTGAACCAATGCCCTATTTCAAACCCTATCTGAGTGTACTTTTGATCCGTATCATCCAAGGTTCGATTGTTAAGCCTCAGATCGCCGCCTGTTCCATGGACAAACTTTAGCGAACCAAAGGTGGAGTCGGTGAAGTCGTAAGAGGCAAATCCTTGAAATCGGTATACAGGTTTTTGTTTCAATTCTTGACCCGCATAGTCATCGTTTTTGCCGAAAAACTGGGCCTCTGCATTGCCTTCGATAACCCATTTTTTTCCGATGCCCATGGTATAGTTGTAAACAAAGTTTAATCCCCATCGATTGCCACCAGGAGAAACATCCGGCTGGCTACTATGGTATTCGCCCAATGGGACGGTGAGTAAGGAGAAAAGTCCGCTATAAGTTCGGGAGGCAGAATCGTTTATGAAGAACAGCGTTGCACCGATTTGTGGGTCAGCTATGCCGCGTTTACTTGAGTGGGCAGTAGCGCCTGGGAGTCTTGCATCAATATCAGCGTAAGGAATGATGACTTGTGGTGTGCATAGAACACCGCAGACATCAGTAAAGTATACGTATCTTGCGGCCAGGACGTTTGTCCGCAGCTCTGCCTTTCCATACACGTCTGCGGGGCCATGAAAGTTTCTGGCTCGGGTAGCGGGTAGGTACAAAATCCCCAGTTCAGTTCCCGCAGGGGCCGTGAAGAAATCTCGCGCATTTAAGTCTACAGCCGATGCTGTGAATGGTAGTGCAGTAAAGGCTGCGCCCGACAGTAGTCGTGTCAAGGACATGTTCCCTCCCATTTTGAGTTATGGTTTTATGGCAGAGCAAAGCCGCACCATGCTACTGCATGACGGGTATATCCGAAATTTTTATACTGAGTAGTTTTGAAGTTGCGCGATACTGGCCTTATCTCGAATGCCTAGTTTTGAATATATATTCTTTATATGATGTCTTACTGTATGTGGGGCGAGGCCAAGTTCCCGTGCGATTTCCTTATAACTCATGCCCTCCCCAAACCGAACGGCTACTTCATTTTGACGCAGGCTAAGTTGAGGAAAGGATGGAATGGATTTGGCAGAGAGCAAGAATCGATCCCCAATTGGGGACGCTTCGACGAAAATACGTTCGCCCCTGTAACTCTGCCCTATTATAGCCGACGGTAGCTTGGGTCCTTTCCAAGTTGGCCACTCCGTCAAGAGGAGATCCGTGAATCCGTGTTCTGATGAACGTAGATTTCCATAAACATCTGACACACCCAACGCCAGGTTGCGAGAGTTATCAATAGTGCTCCTCTTGGCAACGAGCGTTCTGATTTCATTGCTTGTCACGGATGAAATTAGATGCTTCATGAGGTTTTCGACAAGAAACTTATCTATAGGCGTAAAGGGCTTGGATGCTGGCGCCCTGTAGAGCGTTAAGTGGTCGAATATCTGAGTGCGCCTGTCTCGATGTATCACGCATAGGTACTCGCGGAAATTATGTTGACGGCCTAGCCATTTAAGACCTTCTGTGGCCTTTTCCGTGTCTATGGCTATCGCTGTGTCTGGGGCAGCGTTGACCATTGCGATTGAAATGTCTTCCTCTCGAATGGAGTGCCAATCATCCAGATAACTACGTGGGAGGTTGAACAGGTGGTAGCTGCCCTCATTGGGCATGCCATTGCTCATAATGGCGCGCCCCCACCAGGCTTTGTCGAAAGAAACTACATTGCACAATTCGCTTAAAGCGAGCAGATTGAAGTCCTCAATTGCTTGTTCTGAGGCCAACTGAGCTAGCTTCAACGCGCACATGCTGAAAGCGAACAGCTGATGAGAGGTAATGGTCACGTCAGATGGTGCATTGCTGAGCATGATCAGCTCCACGTTGGACAATTCTTATTTTTCTTGTCGCGGGTCAGATTAAGGCCTGTCGCTTAAGCGTGGCAGCGCCTAGGATCAGTATCACCATTTAGGCCGTACGCCACCATCCCTCAGATGGGGGATGCTTTATCGCTGCAAGGGTCGTGGAAGTCTCGACCTGGAAGGGCTGCAAGCTCATATCGCATGGGCGATCACCTATTCAGATCAAACGATCTGCTGTTTTTGGTCTAGCGAGAAAAGTGAGCGGGCATAGCAACTGCCTCAAAAAGTGGACACCATCCAACAGTCATTGAGCGTAGGAATCGTCGCTGGCGTTTCCGCCTGAGAGCGTGAAATGGATGTAGGCCGCGAGCGTCACGGCCCGTGTGAGTTTCCGTCGTTGTCCCACGCTGACTTCGTCATAGTGCGTGGTAATATGGTTCTTCAGCCCCTTTTTCCCTGCACCGGAGGCCCGGGTAGCTCCTACGGCTGTTGAATCGACAGATCCGGTGTTCAGATCAATCAGACCTTTTGCCTAGAGCTGAAGGATGTAATCGCTTGAGCATTTTGTTGAAGATTCTTTGGTTTCGCCAGTGTGGAAACTTCCGGTGGACCGTCTATCAATGCCCACTCGTTCAGGTATGCCACATCAGGTTGCACCGGAGCACAGCCCCCAAAGCACAGCGTTGTCGGAGGCCAGTTTCGCAAGGTTGGAAACGCCGTCACTACTAAGGTCGCTGGCTCTACGGTCATTGAGTGCCGCCCCCTGCCTTACAAGTTCATGTACGAAACTGGGCGGCTAAAGCTTGCTGCCGAGCAGCTACCGAGCTGATCGCACTGCTCACTGTCTGAGAGTGACTGGCTTGGATCGTAAGTGACTCAGTGACATCGCGTATAACAGCCGCGTTGCGGCTCACTTCATCAGCAACCCTGCTTTGTTCTTCAGATGCTGCTGCAATTTGTACAGTCATATCGGTAATAACGCTTACCGCGGGTCGGATCTGGCCGAACGCCTCGGTCGCATTTCTAGAATTCTTCAACGCCGCCCCTGCAAACGCTGCGCCTTTACGCATAGCGGCGACGGTTTCTCGACTATTTAATTGAAGCTCTTCAACCACTACTCGAATCTCCGATGTTGACTGTCTGGTGCTTTTCGCTAGTCTACGCACTTCATCAGCTACGACAGCGAAACCCCGCCCAGCCTCACCTGCCCGCGCAGCCTCTATAGCGGCATTCAAGGCAAGCAAATTGGTTTGATCAGCGACAGCGGTTATCACAGATAAAACCGAACCAATCCTTTCGCTACTAGTGGACAACACATCAATTTCAACCATCGCGTCATCAATCGCAGAAGCTAACCGTTGCATTTCTACCGTGGCGGCCTCTACCACACCTTGTCCGCGATGGGCGGCGGTACTCGCGTCCCGTGCTGCATTAGCAGTGAGCGAAGCATTGATAGCTACCTCTTGGGCAGAAGTACTCATTTGATTGGAAGCAGTTGCTGCCTGTTCAACCTCTTGAAGTTGCTGCTGCATATCACTGTTGATAGCCGAGGCGATTAGTGATGACTGCCTCGCGTTGTCATGGGCATCGCCCACAAGCCTTTGTAAATTAGCCATCATAGGTTGGAGCTTATCTAGAAAATTATTGAAACCTGCGACAAGACTACCCAGTTCGTCTTGTCTATCATGAAGCAGACGTTTGGTTAAGTCGCCACCATCGCCCGCAATATCTCGGAGCATTTTAGACACATCCTCAATCGGAAGAACAATGCGCCTGGCAATGATAAAAACAGCCGTTAGACCCCCTAACGCCGTCAAACACCCCCAAAACACTGTCCAAAGATTATTTTCGTGAGTGCGGTGGTCCAATCGCGCTTGAAGACGACTCGCGGGCTGCATAACAACATCTCTGGCCACATCCACGATTACTTTCCAAGCCACAGAACCAGGAATGGGCTGGACATCCGCAGCGGCTCTAAATATCCCAGACGATTTCCCAGAAGCTGATCTCTCGCCATCAACAAACCCCATCCCTTGCGAAAAATCGACTTTGCCCCCCAATTTCCCTCCATCGTCACTATTCCCAGCTAGGAGCCCTGTGGGGGAAACAACTTTTACGCTCCCCGCCCCTCCAAATAGCTTACGACTCCCAGCAACAACAAGGCTTTGAATTGATTCCAAGCTGATATCCATTCCGACCACCCCTATTACTTTGCCCATATCAATGAGCGGAAAGGAAATGGTCGTTATAAGTGTTTTACGACCAGAGGATTCATCAAAATATGGTGATAGCAAACAGGGCTTACTTGTAGATCTTGGGCAATTAAACCATGTGTTGAATGGCGTCCCGTCGAGCATCGGTGTTTCATTTGAAATAAGAGCCTCCGAGGTGGGCTGAGTGAGAACACCCCCGTCTTGCTGAGCAGCGTAAATGGAAAAACGCCCCCTTTCATTACTCCCTAAATCACGTCGACCAACGAAATGTGCATCTTTACCATCCAGCGCATTTGGATCAAAAACGATGTATAAACTTCGGAGCTTTTGTGGAATGCATGATCTTGTCAACTACGTCTGAATGCCCTATTGTACCTGACATAGAAGCAATCACAGCAAGGAAAAACCATGTTGACGACCATCAACAATAACCCTCAAGCCCACGTATTCCGAGGCCTAGCGACCAATCAAGCTTCGCGCCCGAATCAGATGGCCATCACGCCCTCCTTGCAGCTCCACCCACCAACCTCCTCTCTCGCCATAGCACCCTGCCGCTCCATACGCCCCTCCCACTGACCGCACCCGACAAATTCTGCAATCGGCTTGGCACCTCTAGCCGTTATCTGCACGGGGACAGCGCCTGCCTCGCACGGCCTCCCGCGCGCGCTATTTATATTGAGGAAGACAAAATTGATTATTGACACACACGACCGCTTGAGGGGCTACCAGCACCGCATCCTGCCCGAGGCTTTTGTGAACTTGATGAAGGAGCAGGCGCTTGCGCACAAGCAACCTAATTGCCCGACGGCGCTAAAACTCTTTGAGTGCTATTGCGATCTCACGCAAACCCCATTTAACTTCACGACGCTTTCACATGAAAAATTTAGAGGGATCATTCAAGGATTCGTCGGCGCATTACTTTCAGATAATTTTGTGAGCGGCACTTTCCCAACAAGAGATCGCTGGGTTAAAACCTTCACTAATACGCTATATTTTCTAAAAAAGAACATCCCCAGCATGCCAGACCCTATCGAAGCATCTTCAGTTTACAAAGACTGCAAGAAGGTGTGGCATGAGCAATCCCGTAACAACTTCCATTACCTGGATCAAAGAGACAGCTATAGCGACACGAGAGGGCAAGACTCAGCTTACCGAGCAATAGCTTCATGACAGCAATGTACTGGAGGAGCAATACGCCCCAGCTTAAAAAAGCAGTACAAAAGCACGGAACAGCACCACAGAAGTTCATCTAACGACACATTAAAACAAAATTACAAACAACAATGTTAGAGCTCGGACACGCGCAGCCACTTCGAGGATTAAGCGACACAAAAAAAGCGCACTACCGAATACATTATCAAACAACAACTCACCAAACCATTAACTCAGTTAATAATTTTCTACCATCCTGCCATGCCCGGGAGGGAGGTAGCACGGCTTACAGTGCCCTTACAAACGCCGTCCAAATCTCGTGAACCCACTCCACGAGGCTGCGCAATGCCCCTCCCCTTCGTCTAATAGGCTTGGCCGGCCTTAAAAAATCCGTAAGAATGTCATTTGGCCATTACCCACATCATGGAACACTCGTATGCCACGGAAGCGAAAAGGGAGCGGCGGCGGGCCGATCGCTCTGTACGCCTTGTTATTCGTCGTTGCCCTCTTGGCGCAGATTCCGAAGCAGGTATGGATTGCACTCGGAGTCATCCTGGGCATTAGGGTGTTGGTATGGGCCATCAGGCGCCCCTCCCGCGACAATCCGAATGACGCAGAGGATGCGCTCATGGCTGAAATTGCCGCAGCTCCCCTGCAAGCAAACTCACCTAGTGTTTCCGTCCAGTTCAACGCAGCAAGCACGCGCGCGCGCGAACCTGAATTCCATACAGTTCAAGTAGGCACTCCGTCTAATCAAGGCTTCGCCATTCCCAAGCCCCCTCAGCCGATTGGTGTACGTTGGCTCGCAGAAGGCGAATCATTCAACGTCGCAGGGCTCTCCATACCAGGCGGGATGCTCTACATCACCGAACGCGCAACCCAATTCGGTCATTCCGAGCCTTCTTTGCTTGATGCAACCCTTCGAGTTGCACGATCCCCCATGAGCCTCACTGATCGGCAAATGCCCTACTGGCCTAGCTACAAGAGCATCACGCCAGAGGCACGTCGGGCCTATCTGCAATGGCTGGCCGGTGGACGTCGTCAGCCAGCCGATGCCGGGTACGTATTCCTGTTCTTCTATGGGCTTGAACGGCGTGCGCTGATTGATGCGCCAACCGACCCACAGGCGAAGGCTGAACTGCCTGCGATCAAAGCCGAAGTGAGGCGTCTGATAGATCTCTACGGCGGCAACTCTTCCTTCCGCGGCTACGCAACACGCTTCCTCGCTCATCTCGAATCAGGCTCGCTCCAAGCTCAAAGCTATTTGAGCGAGCCGCCCACCATGAGCGCCGACGGTTATGAACTGCCGATGTCACTTCGCGTCGCTCTGGGTCAGATGGCCGTGGATAAATTCCCACTGAATCCAAGTTGGGCATTGGCCTGGGCGCAGTCAGAGCCAAACATCTCCAGGCGCACACCTGTGACTCGTTGCCCGGAGCAATTTGCAGCACTCTTCAAAAACGAGTTCGCAAAGCGCTACCCCAACGGGATCGCGCTGGCTCAGAACAAAACCAAGCTCAAAACCGCCTATCGCCCAGCCTCAGCGACACTGAACATTCCGGCTGAATCCGTGGGTGACTTACCGGACGTGAGCGCCACCTCTGGCACCCGAAACAAGCTGCAGGTTATCGTTGAAGACTGCACGAACGTGCTCGACCCTTATAGCCGGTACCTGGGGCGCAACCCGGATGCAGCGGGCTCGCTTGAAGCCATCCTTCAGCTACCCACTGAACTCTGGCCAGCAGAGGCTCAAACTGAGCTCGATCAGCTTGCGCAACGTGTGGGCGGTGAAACTATTTGCATGAGCTTCGGCGAGTTGGCCGGGCGATTCAAATCCGCCGGCGCGCTTTCACGTGACAAGGTGATCGCGCTGGCCCGTGCACTGGAGAGCAAGCGCATTGGCTTGGAGCCCGATGTGCTTTCCGGTAGCCGCACCCCTAAAGCTGAAGACACCATCGCTCTGTTCGCCGCTGAATCGGAGGAAGGCTCTCTTCGCTCATCGGACGCCTACAACGCTGCAGCTGTGACCCTTGATCTGGCCAGCGCTGTCGCTGCGGCAGATGGTGACACCTCTCTCGAAGAAGTGAGCTTATTGTCTGGGCACATCGACTCGTGGGATCACCTCTGTGTGGCCCACCGCAAGCGCTTGAAAGCCCACCTGCAAATTCAGCTGAAACAGCCCCCTACCCTGGCGAGCCTCAAGAAGAAGCTGGAGCCTTTAACTGCAGAGGCTAAGCGAAAAATTGCGAGCTTCCTGGCCCACCTGGCCCAGGCAGACGGCGAGGTCACGCCGCAAGAAGTGAAGCTGCTTGAGCGAGTTTACAAGTCGTTGTCGCTGGATCCGCAATTCGTCTACAGCGATTTGCACAGTGCTGCGGTACTGCCTGCTCGGCAGGTGGAAACAGTGACCGGGGCTACAAGCCCAACGATAGCTAGCAACTCTGCACACAAAGCCGACGCAGGCTTTGTCCTGGACATGCACAAAGTCGCTCGCCTGCAGCAGGAGACCGCTGAAGTATCAGCCCTGCTCGCCAGCGTGTTCAGCGACGAGGCGACCGCTGAAACTAACAATGTCCAATCGCCTGAAGTCACTCAGGACGTTGAAGAAAGCGCAGCCGAGCAGCTTGCCACTGTTCACGGGCTGGATGTGGAACACTCCGCGTTCCTGCGTCTCTTGGTTTCACGAACCGAATGGAGTCGTGCCGAGCTTGAGGACGCCGCGAGCGATATGGAGCTCATGCTGGACGGTGCATTGGAGCGGATTAACGACACCGCCTTCGAGCTCTTCGACATGCCGGTGACCGAAGGCGACGACCCGATCGAAATCAATCCCGAAATTCTGGACGAATTAGCCCTATGAGTAAGATACGTGCCAAGGATCGCGACGCGGTCATCCAGTCACTACGTGCAGGCGTTGTACCTCGCGTTGGCCAGCATTTGATTCAGGTGGGCCGAGCCGGCGAGCTCGACTCGCTGCTCAAGGATGTTGATCGCTTGGCCGATGGTGGTTCGGCCTTCCGTGTGGTCGTTGGTGAGTACGGTGCAGGTAAGACCTTCTTCCTGAACCTGGTGCGCGGTATCGCCATGGAGCGCAAGCTAGTCACCATGCATGGTGATCTGAACCCGGATCGTCGACTCCATGCCTCCGGTGGGCAAGCTCGGTCGCTGTATTCTGAGCTGGCCAAGAACATGGCCACAAGAACGAAACCCGATGGTGGTGCACTCCAGGGCATCGTCGAAAAATTCATTTCCCAGGCCAAGTCTGAAGCCAAAGCCAAGGGTGTGGAAAGCGAAGCCGTCATTCGTGAGTACCTGGCAGAGCTCACTGAGATGGTTAATGGCTATGACTTTGCCGAGGTCATCGCAGCTTACTGCCGTGGTTTCGAAGAGGGAAATGAACAGCTGAAAGCAGATGCCATCCGCTGGCTGCGTGGCGAATTCTCCACCAAGACAGATGCGCGAGCTGCACTTGGTGTGCGCACGATCGTCGATGACGCATCGGTTTACGACCAGTTGAAACTGCTTGCGCGCTTTGTGCGGTTGGCAGGCTTTGGCGGTTTGATGGTCTGCCTCGACGAGTTGGTCAACCTCTACAAGCTTGCGAACACCCAAGCCCGTAACGCCAACTACGAACAGATCCTGCGCATTCTGAATGACTCGTTGCAGGGTTCTGCAGAAGGTCTCGGCTTTGTCTTAGGCGGCACACCAGAATTCTTGATGGACACTCGCCGCGGCTTGTACAGCTACCCTGCCCTCCAGTCCCGTCTGGCAGAAAACACCTTTGCCAAGTCTGGCCTGGTTGACTTGTCTGGCCCGGTCATTCGACTGAGCAGCCTGACACCCGAAGATTTCTTCGTGCTGCTGCAAAAGCTCAGGCACGTGTACGCCTACGGTGAACCTGAGAAATTCCTGCTGCCGGATGAAGCGATCCCAGCCTTCATGGCTCACTGCAATCAGCGACTGGGGGAGGCTTATTTCCGCACGCCGAGGACTACGATCACAGCGTTCATCAGCTTACTTGCGGTGATCGAGCAAAACCCTGGAGCAGATTGGCGGTCGCTGGTCGGCGCTGTGGAGTTGGCCAAGGATGAAGGAGCCCAGCAGGATCTAGAAGTCGAGGCCGATGATGAGCTCGCCAGTTTCAAGCTCTGATTCTTCATCATTCGAGCGTCTGCACCCTGAGGTTCAGCAATGGATCTGGTCGCAGGGCTGGACGTCGCTACGCGATGCGCAGGAGTGGGCGGTGCCGGCCCTAATTGGCGCCGACCAGGACGTCATCATCGCGGCCTCGACTGCTGCAGGTAAAACCGAGGCCGCTTTCCTCCCCGTCCTGAGCAACCTCTTGAACGATACGAGCACCGCAGGCGCGGTGCTCTACATCAGCCCCCTGAAAGCCTTGATCAACGATCAATGGGACAGGCTGAGCAGACTGTGCGAACGACTGGAGATTCCAGTCGTCGCGTGGCATGGGGACGTGTCCGCAAGCAAGAAACAACGCTTTCTCAAATCACCTGAAGGCATTCTGCTGATCACACCTGAGTCGCTTGAAGCACTCTTCGTGAACCGAGGCTCAAGCTTGCCAGGTGTTTTTCAAAACCTACGTTACATCGTCGTGGATGAGCTTCACGCGTTCATTGGCAGCGAGCGTGGAAAGCAATTGCAGTCTTTGATGCAGCGCGTGGAGACAGTCGTTGGCAGGCAGCTTCCACGTGTGGGCCTATCTGCCACCTTGGGTGAGATGTCTCTGGCTCAGGTGTTTCTAAGGCCGAACAACCCTGAGCAGATCACCGTCATCAACTCGACGTCGACAGGCCAGGAGCTGCAAGTTCAGGTACGCGGCTACATCGAGCGTCCAATGCAGCAGGTGGTTGCCGACCATGGTAAGCGACAATCCTCTGAGGAAGATGCCACAGACGAGGAGACCGAGGAGTCAGGCTCTAAAGTTGCGATCGCCGGACATCTCTACAAGGTTTTACGCGGGCACAACAACCTGATCTTCCCTAACCGGCGCCAAGAGGTAGAGTGGTTTGCAGATCGACTGCGGTCGCTGTGCGAAAACGATGGCGTTCTCAACGAGTTCTGGCCACACCATGGCAGCCTCTCAAAAGAGCTGCGAGAAGATGCTGAGCGTGCCCTAAAAGCCGGCGATCCACCCGCTTCTGCTATTTGCACGACGACGCTTGAGCTAGGCATTGATATCGGAAACATCAGAACAGTTGCCCAAGTGGGATGCCCACCCTCTGTAGCTAGCCTGCGACAAAGGCTCGGAAGATCGGGACGGCGCGCAGGCGAGCCTGCCATCCTGAGAGGCTACTGCCGGGAGCGCGTGCTCACGGATCAGTCCGACCTTTCCGATCAACTGCGTGAAGGGTTGGTGCAAACCGTTGCCATGATTCGCTTGCTGGTGGCCGGTTGGTTTGAGCCCCCTCGTTCGCAGGGAATGCATGCTTCCACGCTCGTTCAGCAATGCCTGTCGACCATTGCCCAAATGGGCGGCGCCAGCGCTGCCCAACTGTGGAACGATCTCATTGCCAGCGGCAGCTTCGCGAGCGTAACGAAGGGCGATCTGATGTTGCTGCTCAAGGGCATGGGTGAGAAGGAGCTGATTGTCCAGGACAGTTCTGGTCTGCTCCTGCCAGGTGAGCTGGGTGAGCGTCTGATCAATCACTATGAGTTCTACACCGCTTTTACCAGCGATGAAGAGTTCCGACTGCTCAGAGATGGCAAACCACTGGGATCTCTGCCCGTTAGCCGGCCACTCTCCAAGGGGCAGAGAATCATCTTTGGTGGCCGACGCTGGCAGGTTCAGGATGTAGATCTTGAAGCCAAAGTCATCGTGGTTACCCCAACGCGCGGCGGCGAGCCACCCCAGTTTGACGGCTTGGGCGCTCAGATACACGATCGCGTTCGAATGGAGATGCGGAGTGTTCTTTCGGAAACAGCACCCTGCCCTTTCCTGGACAAGCAGGCCCAATCATTGCTCCAGGAAGCGCGGCAAACATTTCATGCCCTCGGGCTCGGGGAAAAGTCGATCGTGGGATCGGCTAGCGCCAGCCATCTTGTAACTTGGCAAGGCGACTACACCAATGATGCCTTGGCTTTGCTGCTGAGGCATGTGGGCATCCAGTGTGAGAACTCGGGACTTTTTCTGGACATCGCATTTGGTGCGGAGGATTCACTGAAAGCATTGCGTACCGTCGCTCAGCTAGATGTCTCTAATCTGGAGCCCATTCTCGAGAACGTGGAAAACATGATCCGAGAGAAATGGGACTGGGCTCTTCCTCGACCGCTTTTGATGAGGTCGTTTGCCTCAAGTCACCTAGATCTGCAAGGCGCGGTGGAAATAGCTCGAAAAATCAGTGAAAACCAGTACCAGTAGAGGGCGCTTGGGCGTGTCCAGTAGCAGCGGACGCCCAACAGCCCCCGCTGCTGGGCACTGCTACCGCTCGGCGCCCGTTTGAGCACGGCCCGCTCTGGCCCCATTACAGCAGCTGAAGCCAAACGCACCATCACAAGCGCTGCGTGGTTGCCCCCCCTTTCTTCAGCTCACATGACCAAAGCCGGAGAGTCGAATCGCTCGATGAGAAAATCCGTTACTCCCCGTTGTCTGAGACTTGAGCTTCTACACAGGAGCGCCTCACTCCTAACAACAGGCAGTACCCAATGCAACAGTGCAATGGGTACGAGACCCAATACGGCGCCATCACCTCCTTGACCTGGCGGCCCGAGGTTGAATGGTTGCACGCCTTCGCCCTGGAGGGCGGTAGCGATATGCAGAAGCAGGAAAACCGCAGCGAGCGCTACAACACCATCAACCGCGTGCGGCAGACTCAGACTCGCGACCAAGATTTCGACTTCAATACCGTTGGAGCCTATGTGCAGGCCGAAATCGAGCCCTTTGAGTCGCTGAAGATTGTCCCGGCCCCGCGTCGACAAGATCAGCGGCGATTTCACTAACAAGCTTACCGACCAAGATTACGACATCAACGACTATGGCCTTATCAAACAGCCGAAGCTCAGTGTCGTCTACTCACCCTGGAAGTTTGCGAGTTTTTATGCGAACTGGGGCCGCACTTTCCAGGTAGGCACAGGTGCAGCTGCCTACAAGGTACCGCCGCGTAATGAAGACCTTGATCCATCGATCAACGAAGGCTGGGAGACCGGCATTCAGAAGATTTCACATTTTCTTCACACCACCTTGCCGCGCCTTAAGCGCGGATTGGATTTGCAGATTACGTAGAGTCTCCCGCGCCGCTTCACTACCTGGCAGTCCCGATGGCGATTCTTGGCTTGCTTGAGCGATGAAAGGACTTGCATAGCACTACTCCTGTTATGTAATAACACTATGATAACGAGAGTCATTCTCGATTACGACCACTCCTGCCGGCCATCACTCTCGAGTCTTCAGGACAGCCGGCGCGTCCTTAGCTGTCCCCTGGGTATTAAATCGGTTACCAAACATCGCGCGTTTGGAGGTGCGGCAACAACCCATGGAGCGCGTCGGAATCACAAGGACGAATCCGACTACGGAGCATTTCGAACGCGCGTGACGCTTTGCGGTTTTCTTTGTATGCATGCATCGGCGACATGGCATTAGACTGCCGATGCCAATAATTTGGCGTCGTATTTTTGTTTTTGTTTGTATGAATTACGTGCTTAGCAAGGAATTTCAATAGCCGATTTTTTAGTCAAGCTCAAGCTCAAGATCTAGCCCGTCAAGCGCGGGCTAGTCGGCTGCGATGCTTGTAATTGTCAGCCCTAATAATCCGGGCCATCCCTTTTGAATAAGTTCACAATCATTACCGGGACTTTGCTATTCTAAAAAACAGAACAACTTATAAGTACCGTGAAACAGCTCTAATATACTCAATGACAACCCGAATTACCGGAGCCGTTTAATTGCCCTTCAAGTACATTCCAAAAAGGAATAACAATAGATCGATCAATTATTTGGCTTGATTACTTGAAAGATATAACATCACCAAATTTATAACTAGTAGCCTGTGAAACGTACATGAATATTGATCTCCGCCAGCTTCGTCACTTTATTGCCCTAATCGAACATCGCAGTTTTGCTGCAGCTTCAGCAGCTGTGCATTTGTCTCAATCGGCATTCAGTCGCAGCATACAAAGTCTAGAGAATAATATTGGATACAGATTAGTTGATAGAGGTGAAAAGGGGTTAAACCCTACACGGCATGGCTTATTGGTTCTTGAGCACGCGCGACAAATCGTTCATGGCGCTCGCAGCTTGATCAGAGAGGTTGAGGATTTTAGCGGAACCAGCACGGGCCTGGTAAGATTCGGTTCTGGCCCAGCAGCTGCGGGCGGGCTAGTTGCAATTGCGGTAGGGCGCTTCATTACAGAATATCCGGCAGTTAAGACATATCTGCAAGTAGACAGCTGGCAAGGTCTCAAACAAAAGCTTTCTGCCGAGGACATTGATTTTTTCATAGCCGATAGTGACGAGTTTGAGTCCAGCCCTAACCACAAAATAACACATATAAAACCTAGGCGGTGGAACTTTTGTTGCCGCGCAGGGCATCCTCTGAGTTGTAAGGAGGAAGTGCGGGCGGAAGATCTACTACAGTACCCACTAGCGACAGTATTTCACCCTCCCAGAATTCACAAGCTTCTATGTGAGCTTAGTGGGCGTAGAGACTTCACCCCCACGGTAGAGTGCGAACATGGATACGCCCTGATAAACATCGTTCAACAATCTGACGCAATCGGAATTGCATGCACAAACAATTTTCAACAACAAGAAGCGAATCCGCGATTGATCATTCTAAAACTCGCGAATCTACTACCAGAACACGAGGACGCTTTCTATACACGCTACGGGATAGTCAGCCGTGTTGACATCGGTTTATCACCCATGGCAAGAGCACTAATAAATCAATTAGTTACTAGTGATAAAGAGATTTAAGGAGAAGCTATCGTAAATGTCTGAGTGGCGCCAGGGCAGCACAACCTGACGCCATACTTCAAACTTTATCGCGAGATATTCAGCCTTTGCGTATTGATCGGCTCAGAGATCCATCCACCGCCACTGGCACCTCACCTTTTAAAGTGACGCGGCGCATCAGCCTCCGCTGCGTACCATAATCGTTGAGCGCATAGTGCTGGGTTGCTCGATTATCCCAGATAGCTACATCACCCAGACTCCAACACCAGCGCACAGTGTTTTCTAGGGCAGTTACATGCCCCTGAAGCAGCGATACTAGCTTCCTTGAATCTTCCAGTGAATATCCTCTCAAATATTTAACAAAATGACCAAGTTGCAGTGTCCGCTCGCCAGAGATCGGATGCACTCGCACTACTGGATGCTCAGCCTCATAAATGGTCGACAAAAAACTACTTTGCTTATCCCTAATTCCTTCTGTAGGAGGAATGTAGTCATAGTCGTTGGTATGGATTGCCCACAGCGTATCGGCAAAGGCACGGAGATGCGCTGGCAGGTTTTCATAGGCGCTTGCGGTATTCGCCCAAACTGTATCGCCGCCAGATTCAGGTAAAATGATACTGCGCAATACAGACGCTTTGGGGTAAGCGTCTATAAAGGTTACGTCCGTGTGCCATGACGCTGCACGACGGCCTGAATCGCCGTCCAGCTCAAGCATATATTTAGTGCCACCTACCGCAGCTAACGTAGGGTGACGAGCAGGTTCGCCTAGTAGTTCAGCAAATGCCTCCTGTTCTTGGTCATCCAAATGATTCTGACCGCGAAAGAAAATGACCTTATACTTAACCAGCGTTTCCTGGATAGTCTCTACTGCGTCTGCTGCCAGGCTGCCGGAAAGTTTAATTCCTCGAACTTCAGCACCAATACGACCAGCAACTGGGATAATTTCTATCCCGTTTTGATATTCAGAACTACTCAATGGTTTTTCGCTCATACACCACCCAACTATGGCTGAATTTATGGGTTAACTTTAGCCGTGGCTTTCTCGGCCATTACTTTGTTCATGTAGCTTGGTTCTACCCAGTCGCGGGCCTCAAAGCGGCGACGTATTAAACGCTCACTAAAGGCTAGCTCGATACTCTTTTGTAATCCCGAAACAAAATCTGCATCGAGCCGCGGGTCAAAGTAAGTCGCTAGATCCTCATCTGCCAGCTCGGTCTCCAAGACATATGGCGGCCATGAAGAGTTTTTTGTAAATAATTCGATGTAAGTTTTTTTGTTGCGTTCATCTCTTAACCAATCTGAAGCTTGCTTTTGAACCTCGAGCAGTCGCGTCACGAGCTCTGGATAGTCGCGAACAAATTTTCCAGTGCCAAGAAGCATGATCTGAGTACTCCCAGCATTCTGCAATTCTTTTGAATTGACAGGAAGCTCTGCCAAACCGCGTTGCTGCAGAACTATCAAATTGGAAAGCCCCCAGGTTCCATCAATTTGGCCTGCGGCCAATGCCGCATTCGCCGCATTCGGATCTAAGTTGATTACTTTTACGTCACGCTCCGAGAGCCCTTGGCTGGCCAGAGCGCTAACAAATGATAACTGAAGAGCAGTGCCTCTAAATACAGCTATGCGCTTGCCTTTCAAATCACTCAACTGCTTAATCTCGGAGCCAGGCCGAACGGCTAGATAGCTTTTTATCCCGCGCACACCTACGGATAACACACGAGTATCCAGCCCACCAGCTTTCCCAACGATAGCCGCCAGGTCGCCCATGTATGCAATATCGACTTGATCATTCGCTAGTGCCTCATTGATGACTGGGCCAGCACCTTTAAAAAATCGCCACTCAATAGTTATTTTATCTTTCTCAAATGCTTTCTCGAGCAAGTGTTGCTCACGGATTACATCTATCACGCCTCCGGCAGCATGCTTGTCGCTTCCGCCTGCATCCGGAACGGCAATTCGAATGGTGGCAGGCGCACTATTCGCCGCATAAGCTGATGTAGTCATCAATGTCAAAGTAAATAGAGCGAGCTGAAAAAGTCTGTTCATATTTTTCCTGAGCCACCTGCATGATGCTTAAGCAATGTATAGCGGCACGTTAAATGAACATATTGAATTTTACAAACAGAAAAAAATAGCTAAGCACCATGCACAAGGGCATAAGCCAATGAATACGCCACACCGGGTAGGTCATGCAAGTGATGCAAAAGCGAAATGAGGAGATTGCAACGAGCGCGCTATTTTCCGCACATCACTTATCGTGTATATAGAAAGGAGTGAGGCAGAGCGCCCTCAAAAAACTATAACCAAGCTTAGCTGTACTCCTAGCGGAAGCTTTAGCACTCATAATGTTAAAATAGCAATCGAGCCGCCTTAGGCAAGGAATCGATCCCCATATGTTTAAAGTATCTTGTTGGGTCAACTACTAACCAGCCTAGTCTTCCCGCACATGCCGCTCTTTCCTTTCCTGCCACTCCTTGGCTTCAACGCTCAACTTCGCAGTTGGCCGCAGAAGCAAACGTCGCAATCCAATGGGCTCTCCCGTCTCTTCGCACCATCCATACTCTCCTCGCGAGATCCTCTCCAAGGCTTCGTCAATCTTGTCCAATAGCTTCTTCTCCCGCTCAAGCAGGCGCAATTGCCACTGCAGCTCTCGGAAGAACCCCTGTTGCGCGGCGTCCATGTAATCGTCAGCTGGCAGAGAAAGCTGCTCTTGTTCCGTCATGTCGGTCACTCTCGCTCGATAATTTTGAGTTGTCAGGATCGCTGCGCACCGAAGGCCAAAGGCAGGCCTTGGCAGCTCTCATTAACGCATCCGCCATGCCAGGCCAGTTGCCCAGAAACTACAGTCGTCATTACTCGGTGCCGCAACTGGTGATTTTTTAACGGTGTCCACTGACAGTGAGCAAGGATCGGGTCATGGGCGACTGGTCGTGGTTCCTCTAAACGCTCTACAAGAGCGAGGTCTGCCCAGTACCCCTCTCGCAGATATCCGCGCTCCTGGATCGCGAACAAGTCCGCAACCGCATGACTCGTCTTTTGCACCAGTTGAGTAATCGGCAGAACACCTTCTTCCACCAGCTCAAACAACGCAGGAAGCGCATGCTGAACCAGGGGTAATCCAAACGGCGCAGAAGCATACGCCCTCTGCTTCTCTGCCAACGTATGTGGGGCATGATCAGTACCGATTACATCGATGCGATCATACAGGAGAGCTTGGCGCAGGGCATCACGATCCTCTCGGGTTTTGATGGCGGAGTTGCATTTGATGAGATTGCCAAGGCTTGCGTAATCACGGTCATCGAATAGCAAGTGATGTGCGCAGACCTCTGCAGTGATCAATTTGTTCGCAAGAGGGCCAGGCTCGAATAATTTCAGCTCCATAGCCGTGGTCAAATGCAGCACATGCAGGCGTGTGTTGAACTTGTTGGCAAGCTCCACTGCCAAGCTTGATGAGCGGAAACAAGCGTCCGCATCTCGAATTACCGGGTGCATTGCCGGCGGGATGAAATCACCAAACTGCTCGCGGTAATGAGCCTCGTTGGCCAAGATTGTAGGCGTATGCTCACAGTGCGCGAGCAAGATAGTAGGTACATTGGCAAACAGCCGCTCCAGTACTCGAGGATCGTCAAGGAGCATGTCTGCCGTCGACGCGCCCATGAACACCTTCACACCTGCGACCTGCTGCGGGTCAAGACTGGCGACTACATCCAGATTGTCCTTGCTGACTCCAAAGTGAAAGCCGAAGTTTGCGACTGACGAAGCAGCGGCTCGGGCTTTCTTATCTTGAAGCGCGGCGAGGGACAAGGTAGCCGGATTGGTATCGGGCATGTCCATAAAGCTGGTAATCCCACCCGCAACGGCGGCTCGGGACTTATTCGCCATGGTTGCCTTGTGAGCAGCGCCAGGCTCACGAAAGTGCACCTGGTCGTCGATCATTCCTGGCACAAGCCAGCGACCCTGCGCATCAATTTCGACGGAGGCGTTAACACCATCGATGCTACCTGCAATTTTCTCAATTCGGTCATATGCAATGAGAAACCGAAGATGGTCGCGCCCTAGCTCTCAAGCCGATGAATTGCCCAGGCGGCACCCTCCTCTATCGACACGGCCTCAAGAGCTATCGCGACTTGCCGATTCGCATGGGCGAATTCGGTAAAGTCCATCGGTATGAACCTTCCGGCTCTCTCCATGGATTGCTTCGGGTTCGTCACTTTACCCAGGACGACGCGCACATTTTCTGCACTCCTGAACAGATGAACGAGGAGTGCCGATCCGTCGTGGCTTTAGTTCTGGACATCTATCGCCAGTTTGGCTTCGAGGAAGTGCGCATCAAGCTGTCTACTCGCCCTGCCAACCGAATCGGCAGTGACGCCACTTGGGATCAACTCGAGGGTGCGCTCATCCACTCTCTCGAAGAAATGAACCTCGTCTGTCAGGTCAATCCTGGTGAAGGTGCCTTCTACGGGCCCAAGCTTGAGTTCGTTTTGCGCGACGCGATTGGCCGGGACTGGCAGTGCGGCACGCTCCAGGTCGATATGAACCTCCCTGAACGATTCGGCATTGAATACGTTGACGAAGATGTGGGCAGAGGATACGCCGCTGCCCGGAAAATTGCTGTTTTAACAACTGCACGCCCGAAACCTCACCTTGCACACCGCCAGGTTAATGAAGAGCATCCTGAAATATTTAAAGCCAGATGAGTTAGATACAAGCAAAAAACCTCGCCTTGCTCGTGACATCACAGCAGGCTGAATATTTACTGCGCAATGAGAGCGGAATCAATACCGTTGATACTGTTTTTATTAGGCAACACATAGAGCTCATCACTTGTCAGCTCATGCAAAAGCTCTTCACGCAGCAAATGAAACTCGTACTGACTACGACTACGTGGTCGAGGCAGGTTAACTTTGATGATACGCTTGATACGTCCTGGACGAGGATCCATCACAACAATTCGATCGGCGAGAAAGATTGCTTCTTCCGCGTCATGAGTGACCATCACAGTCGTGATCTTGGACTGTTCACGAATCTGAAGCAGCTCATTTTGCATTTGCTGACGAATGAGCGCGTCCAGCGCGCCGAAAGGCTCATCCAACAGCAAGATGCGTGGGCTCCCCACTAGACCTCGAGCGATAGCCACCCTTTGGGCCATTCCGCCGGACAATTGATGCGGATAGGCACGAGAAAACTCGCTAAGACCTACCAGGTCGATAAACTCCATTACTTTCCGCTTTTTTTGCTCGTTAGTAGACCCATCATTTACTAACCCCAAGCCGACATTACCCTCCACTGTCAGCCATGGAAAAAGCCGATGCTCTTGAAACACCATGCCGCAACCCGCACCAACTACTTCAACTCTCCTCCCATCCACGCGTATATCACCGCTATAGTCAGTCTCCAAACCAACCAATAGACGTAATAGAGTAGATTTACCGCACCCACTGGCGCCCACGACTGCAATGAACTCACCTTCTGAAACTTCCAAGTTAAAATCATTGATCGCCTGGAATATTCCTCCGTCGATATTGAAAGCTTTTCCAACATTAGTAAAGCTAACGATTGGATGAGTCATGCTTGCCTCCAGCGCGTGACACGCGCCTCTATACGGTGCCCGAGGTGGTTGATCATCCCGCCAGTGATCCCAACCAGCAGCATCGCAGCCATAATCTTGTCCATATCCATTAGTTGTTGCGCCCCAATCATTAGGCTACCAATACCACCATTCGACGGCATGAAGTATTCGGAGCCGATTGCTCCTAGCCAAGAATAAATCAGACTCAGACGCAATCCACTGCAGATGCCGGGCGCAGCGCCGGGCAACACAAATTTCCTGAGGCGTTGCTGCAGGTTCAGCCCTAGCACTAGCGCGACCTCATTCAATTGCTCTGACTGGCTAGCGACGCTCCGATGAGTGGCGATATATAATGGAAAAAACGCCGCGAATGATACGAACACCCACTTCGCCGACTCGCCTAATCCGAACCAAGCAGTTAGCAGTGGAACCCAAGCGAAGATCGCGATTTGCCTTAGGGCTCCCAAACTTGGGCCAAATAGTCGCTCAGCAGGCCGGGATAACCCTAGAAGCAGGCCCGCGGCTAATCCAAAAAAGCCCCCGATGAGCAAGCCCATAAGTGCTCGGGTAAGACTGGAGGAAATGGCGTGCAGCAAACTGGCATCGAGCATGCCCGCAAAGAGAGTTCCCAAGACTCGCAAGGGCGATACCAATATCTCCCGATCAACCCAATGGAGCTGGTACGCGGTTTGCCACAATACCAACAGTGTCAGGGGCAGATACAAAGCTGTAAGACTCTGCCGACCGCCAGGGCGGTGAAAGCGCTTGAGCCGTGAGGTCGGTGGATGTGGCCAGTGCACTGTTTTCTGATCAACCCAGCCAATCAACAGATCCAAAACCACTCCAATCAAGCCAATCACAGCGATGCATACAAATACGATGTCGAGCATAAACAACTGCCGAGCCCAGACCATTAGGTAACCGATGCCCTCACTCGATGCCAATAGCTCCACTGCCAGCAAGGATGACCAGCCCGCAGAGAGCGCCAAACGCACTCCAGCCATGAATGATGGCATTGCGGCGGGGATGATCAACCGACGGATGAGCATCAATTTAGGCAGACGCAACACCGCAGCGGCCTCCCGCAAGCCTGGTTGAGCATCGCGTACGCCTACAAGAGTGTGTAGCGTGATCGGAACCACAACGGCTTTGATAAGCACCATGAGTTTTAGTAACTCACCGATTCCGAAGAAAACCATAAACAGTGGAATCCATGCCAGCGTCGGAATCTGCGCCAATGCGCTGAAGGTCGGGAGCACCAGATTCTGCAGTCTCGAACTGGCGCCTAGGCAAGCACCGAGCAGCGCGCCGAAGCTAATGCCTGCCAGCAGGCCGAGCCCCAGACGTAGAAGGCTCACTGCAATATTTTGCCAGATTTCCCCGCGGCCTAATTCTAGTGCGGTTAGCCAAACCCCCCCCGGCGAGGGAAGAATTTGCGCACTCATCAGGTGGTCTCGGGCAGCGATCCACCACAGCGCGAAGATGAGCAATGGCACATAGGCGCCGCTCAGACGGACAGTAAAAACAATCCACCATGGATGCCAACGAGGTGAGACAGAAAGGGTTCGGTCACCAAGCATTCGACTCTCCGAAGGTTGGCGTGTAGGTTACAAACCAGCGATCAAATACTCGCATCAACTTACTATTAAACATGTGAACTGGTCTTTGAGTTAAAAGACGTCATTAGTACCGTCTTCTGCAAAAACCGCCAATGCTTTATCCGAATATTTTCTATGCCACACATGCATAACTGCACCGCCTCATAAAATTTAATACGACTTGAGGCATCGCTCTGCGCATATTTTCTACAAAACGAGATATATACGAGAAATATGCATGAGCATTCTAAAACGTCAAGCAGCGACCCCAGCAACCATAGTCAAACATTGAATTTTATAACAAAAAACGTATTCCTAAATAAGGACATAGACGCTTTAGGATAAATAAGATATCAAAATAGCTCACCAGCATTATTAAAAATGCTAAACGGTACTTTGAATTTTAGAACCCTCACACATAGACGGAGCGCAACAACAATAGCTTATTGCAAACATCCATACAGCAAAAAATTTAAGCATGCTTTAACCTATTTCAAGCAGCACAGTGCGACTTATCTAGCCCAACAATTATATCAATCATCGCTCGCGCCGCAGGAGATAGGCGGAAGCCTGCACGACTAATAATCCCGAAAATTGCTGAGCCACCAGGTTGTTCGCCCGGAAAATTGCGGAAACGCAGACGCACCAACGATCCAGGCAGAATATCTTGCTCATAGTGTTCCTCCGTGCTCATGCCGACCGCATCAGTGTTCCGTACAATCTTAGCCAGGCTACTGAAATCATCGGTTTGTATCGCTAGAGCGAAATCCAAACGGCCACTGGTTGCAGCAAGGCGTTTACGGGCTCCTGGAGGCAACATCGCACTTGCTAACGGATAATCGAAAATATCGTCAGGAGACAAGTTAGTCTTGGATAACAATGGGTGTCCCGGCCTGCAAAAAAACACTCCGCGTCGTGGTGTGAGTGGCTGAGTATGAAAATTAGGATCTGACTCGAAATGGCGAATATCGGCAACAAAAAACTCAATCTCCTCTCGATTCAAACTACGACTTAGTTTTTCCCAGTTAGAAGTTTCGAATCTGACTCGGACACCCGGATAAGCTGCCGCAAATCCCGCTACGGCGTCCGGAACTAGTTTCACCGCCGGAGCAGGGCCACAACCAAAGTGAAGCTCACCGGCATCGAGCTTCGTCATTTGAGCTACTTCTCGGGTTAACTGATTAGCGTCTTTTAGTATATTGAGTGCATGGTGTAATACTACATGACCCTCCGGCGTCGGACGCAGATCTTTGCTGCCACGATCTATCAATACGCAACCAAATTCCTGTTCCAATCCCTGGATACTGCGACTGAAGGCTGGTTGTGTGATTCCCATGGCGTCAGCTCCCCGTACGAAGCTGCGATGTTCGTTAAGAGCGATGAAGTAGCGAAGCTGGCGTAAATCCATATGCGTTCCCGGCATCTAAAAAATAGGTCGAAAGTATTGGCCCTAAGCCAGACAGAGGTTTTAAATGCTGACTCTTATGCCGTCAACAAAGCTTTAGATCTTTGTTTAGATCATAAAGGCATATGAGCCTAACTTCGCCGCGTGTAGAACCGACCAAGCCTGGAGGCTCGTCCTTGAGCAGTACTACCAAAATTTTCAAATACACCAACTACAGCTATACCGACCACCGAGTGTCAAGGGGCGTAGGTGCTGCAATGAGAATAGTAACGTCGAGTGGAAGGCGTGACTCGCTCGACCAGGAAACACACCATCACTCGAGTCTAAAGCGCTTGTTCTCGAGGAATGGTCACGGTTAGACGATCAGAGCCATAACGATATTTCGCTCACCCTAACTTTCAACTTTTTTAGTGTTGCCTGCGAGTGGAAACAGATAAGCATGTAGCTAGCACCCCACGCAGCTTTATGGCGCCATCCCAATAAAAAAGAAACAACTAACATAGACGCAGATTTATCACAAAAAATTAACCAAGCCCCCAAATTCGAGTCGAAAAATTCGAGATGGCTTGGGTAATGGGTGTGATTACGCCCCAAGGAACTTCAATGACTTATTTATCGCGTATTTCCACGAAACCAATTTTTCCGCTTAAAACCTTACCAGCGACTTTATTGCTAGCAAGCTACATCGCCTGCTCACCAGCACATGCTTCGGAGGATCCCGCTAGCAAAGAGCCCGAAGCGGCAAGCGATGCAACGTTGGATAATACACGCCTGAAAGCAGTGACGGTAACTGCCCGCCGTCGCGAGGAAAGTGCTCAGGATGTACCGGCTACGATGAGTGTTATAAGCGGACAGGCGTTAGAGAACCAGCGAGTTTACCGCATACAAGATCTTCAGCAGTTGACACCTAGTCTAAACGTGGCCTACATGCATGCTAGGCAGTCAAGCGTATCAATTCGCGGACTAGGCAACAACCCCGGTAGCGATGGGTTAGAAGGAAGCGCCGGATTGTACATTGATAATGTCTATTTAGGAAGGCCAGGGATGGCAGTGTTTGACCTAATGGACATCGAACAGCTTGAAGTACTGCGCGGCCCACAGGGTACTCTGTTCGGCAAGAACACAACCGCTGGGGTAGTCAATATTAGCACTCGGTTGCCGAGCTTTACACCTGAGCGGAGCATCGAAACTTCATTCGGAGAGGATGGTTTCTTCCAGACAAAAGGGACTATTTCCGGGCCTATTTCCGAAGTGATGGCCGGACGCTTTTCGGCGTACCGAAGTCGCAGCGATGGTGACCTGAAAAATGAATATAATGGCCATGACCTCAATGGCGGTTCTCGAGAGGGGTTTAAAGGTCAATTACTATACAAACCTAGTGAAGACTTCAGTTTACGCATCATAAGCGACTACAATGAGGAGTCTTCTAGCGCCGGCACACATCCACTCTACAGCACGGGCCCAACTATTAATGGCGTCAACCGCTTTGAATCCCGAGCTGCTGCCGTCGGCGCCACACTAGTTGATGGACGCAAGCGCAGAGTCAATATAGATGGAGTTCAGCGCGTTACAGTGCACCAAGGTGGGCTATCGGCAGAGGCGAATTGGAAGCTATCTAGTGACTTCACTCTTACATCCGTCAGCGCTTACCGATGGTGGGATTTCAGCCCTCGTAACGATGACACGTTAAATGTACCAGTCACTAACAACAGTGGCGTGTCGGTTCAGGATAAACAATGGTCACAAGAGTTCAGGCTGGCTTCTCCTATTGGTGGCACATTTGATTACGTTCTGGGAGCCTACTATTTCGGATCTGATTTAGACAATGAAACTAAAATCAGTAATGGCCCTCTGGCCGACCTATGGAATGGAACTCCAACTGGCGCTCTATCGAACGTTCAAAGCCTTGGCAAGGGGCATATTGAAACCAACAGCTTCGCGCTGTTCAGCCAAGGGACATGGCACCTTACGCCAAAATTGGACTTCACCGCGGGCTTGCGGGGTACGTACGAAGAGAAAGACGCCTGGGTCAATCGTAGCCCATCAATTGGCGGCGAGCCAGTTTCAGGCGCTGCATTAGTATCCCGAAACGCTCGGTTCGGAGCGTATGAATCTGGGAGTTTAAATCAATATAGTTTCAGCCCATCTGGACTATTAAGCTTAAGCTATATCTTCAACGAAGATCTTCTCGGTTACGTGACACTTTCGCACGGCGAAAAATCCGGTGGTGTTAACCTTTCTGTCGGCACCGCGCCTACAGCAGGGGCAGAGTCATTAGAGATCGGCAGCGAGCGTGCGAACAACCTTGAATTGGGCATCAAAAGTACTTTACTTGACAACCGCCTCCAACTGAACGGCAACTTGTTCTGGACTCGAGTCAATGGTTATCAGACCACTGGGTATGACGAAGCTAATCGTGTCCAGTATTTAACCAATGCTGGTTCAGTTAGGTCTCGCGGGGCAGAATTAGAAGCCACGCTCATCCCGCTACGTGGCCTGACGATAAACGTCAATGGCTCTTATAACGATGTACGCTATCTTTCTTATAAAGATGCCCCTTGCCCTCCCGAGGTAGCCTATCAACCCGGAGCCCCAGCATCTTGTGATCTCAGCGGTAATCAAGTAGTAGGCGCTTCAAAATGGATCGCCAACATCAACAGCGTGTATGAATGGCATTGGGGCGATAACCTAGTGCCATATGTCACAGGTAGCTACGCTTATCGCTCTAAAGCTGTAGGCACCGTAGAGGATTCATCTTATGCACAAATCCCCGCATATGGCGTAGCCAATTTTTCAACAGGATTACGAGGTAACTGGGGGCAAGGCCAATGGGATTTATCATTGTGGGTCAAAAACGCCTTCGACAAGACCTACTACACTACATTTTTCAATGAAATCAATGGTGGCTATTCAGGATTCTTGGGCACACCCCGAACTTTGGGCGCAACAGCGCGGTATGACTTCTGACGAAGCGAATAGAATAAATATCTAGAACACCAGAATTAGAGGCCGCCCTGCGGCCTCCTTGACCGGGGATTGTCTGCTCCCAACGCAGCCCGTTGACACACTCGACTAAGAATACTCACAGCGCAATCCAATGCTCAACTATCTTAGATAAATGAGGCATAAATGAGCCAAGATAGATCTTCGACCCACCTCCCAACACCTAATACACTTCAATCATTGAATGATTTGAAGCCACAAGCGGAATTGTTCTCCTCCGCGCTGCTTACGAAAGAAAATAAAGAGCTAGAAAATTTATGCTTGCGCCTGTTCAATTCGCCAAACATCCAAGCAACTATCGAAAAGCTGGAAAAACAACTTGGCTCATTGCCACTGGCCCAAACAGCTGACGCTCAAAAGACGCTACCCTCAGCAGTTCGCGAGTTAGCAATGGGGGCTATCTCGTACTTGGCCGCAGACGACCCACAGCGGCCTAAAATAATGCTACATGAGAGCCCTCCCAGAAGGGATTGGCCAGGCGCACGATACATTGTTGACAACCCCGACAACGTTTATCGCATCGTTGCAATTGATAGTCATAGTCAGTACCTAATTACTGGGAAATTAGGAAGCGCACCACCATCACAGTATCTTTTTGAGCTCACCAGCAGTTGGAAGGGCATGACTGGAGAGAATCATATTGCGATGTTAGCTAACCATGAAGTTCTAGTAGGATTCGATGGTTTTTTTGAGATAACCATCGACAATCAGCCTGCAAATGGAAGAGCTAACCACATACAGAGTACCGCCGATGCAAAATACCTCATGATTAGGGATGTCCTGTCTGACTGGGCTAAGCAATCACCCAACCGCTTAAGCATTCGGCGGGTCTCTGGCCCTTCACTTCAGCCGAGGAGAGCATTTGACAAACTTACAAAAGATGCTGAGGCGCTTGTTCCAGAGTTCGTTGACTACTGGCTTCCTATTCTCAGCAGCATTCAACCTGTGATCGACGGTGAGATACCTGAACTCCTGCTGCGAACTGGGGGCTGGGGATGGGTCGTCAATCGGCGCTTTACACTCGTTGAAGATGAGGTTTTAGTCATCACAGTAGATCCTGGATCAGCCAATTATATCGGTACTCAAGTTATGGATCCGTGGGCTCGTTCTCGCAATTACATCAATAAAACAGGCAGCCTGAATGGAGCACAGGCAGTGTCAAACCCCGATGGCACTTACACTTACGTGCTATCGAATACAGATCCCAAATTTGTGAACTGGCTATCAACCGATGGGCTCCTTAACGGGTATGTATCGATTCGAGTGCAAGGAATACCCTCAGGTGGCAGTATTGGTGGAGTGAAGTCATTCCACATTCTATCCATTGAAGATTTACCTGACCGAATTACCAGGCGCCACTCATCTAGTATAAGCCAAACGTTGCTGGACAAGCGAATGACAAGCTATTCAAGGCGTAATGATTCGTAGTTAGTGAGGTATGATGAGTAAGTGCTGGCATGGCTGAGACCAAAATCGATCATCTTAGATTGTGCTGCTAAAACCCAGGCCTTGTTGCAAGAGCCCGGGTTACGTGTACGGCTGCAGGCCGATCAGGCCAGCTTTTCCAGCTCAGGAACCGCTTCGAACAAGTCAGCGACTAGGCCGTAGTCGGCTACCTGGAAGATCGGCGCTTCTTCGTCCTTGTTGATCGCAACGATCACCCTGGAGTCCTTCATGCCGGCCAAGTGCTGGATCGCGCCGGAAATACCGACGGCGATATACAGCTGTGGCGCAACGATCTTGCCGGTCTTGCCGACCTGCGTATCGTTCGGCACAAAGCCTGCGTCGACCGCAGCGCGCGAGGCACCGACGGCAGCGCCGAGCTTGTCGGCCAGGCTGTACAGGTGCTTGAAGTTGTCACCGTTGCCCAAGCCGCGGCCACCGGATACAACGACCCTCGCAGCGGTCAACTTCGGGCGGTCGGACTTGGCCAGCGCTTCACCGACGAAGATTGAGATACCCGCACTGTGCGTAGAGCAGACGGTTTCAACAGTCGCCGAGCCACCTTCAGCGCCTATTGCGTCGAAGCCGGTGGTGCGCACAGTTATGACCTTGACCGTAGCGCTCCATTGCACGGTGGCAATGGTGTTACCGGCATAAATCGGGCGTTTGAAGGTGTCTGCAGATTCTACCGAGATGATTTCGGAGATCTGGTCGACGTCCCGCAGCGCGGCAACGCGTGGCAAGATGTTCTTGCTGTTGGTAGTGACCGGGGCCAGCACGTGGCTGTAACTCTTGGCCAACTCGACCAGCAGCGGCGCTACGTTTTCTGGCAGAGCGTGGGTGTAGACAGCGTTATCGGCAACCAGCACCTTGGCCACGCTTGCGATCCTGGCGGCGGATTCGGCGATGCCACCGACGTTCTGGCCAACGACCAGGACGTGCACATCACCACCGATCTTGGCGGCAGCGGCAACAGTGTTCAGGGTGGCCGGGCTACGGCACCATTCTCGTATTCAGCGACAACCAAGATAGTCATTTAGATCACCTTCGCTTCGTTCTTCAGCTTCTCGACCAGTTCGGCCACCGATTTGACCTTGATGCCAGCGCTGCGGGCAGCCAGCGCTTCAACTTTCACGGTCTTGGGTCGAAACGAGGGAAACGCCCAGATCGTCAGGCTTGACGGTCTCCAGCGGCTTCTTCCTGGCCTTCATGATGTTCGGCAGCGACGCATAGCGTGGCTCGTTCAGGCGCAGGTCATCTCTCCCACGACGGAGAACGCGACTACACAATCCTCAGCAGCGTTCACCGCAGGAAAGATTTCTTGCGAGCTCTGCTCTCGACTTACACCTGACCCGTAACCGTCGCAATTCCAGCGCCTCCCAGAGGCGCTGGCTGCACTACATCGCTCCGGTGAGAAACGATCTTTACAGGGGCGTCCGAAGTCGACCGTGCAGAGGCACTGGCACTGACTCCGAGGGTTGTGCAGCAAGCGGTATTGGCAAAAATTCTATGGCCGTCCAACTAGTCAACCAGCCCCCCTAATTGCGCCATGCTTTTTTCTCCTAGGGGTTGGCTTAAAGCACTGGCCTAGGAAATTGCAAGATAGGGTTTGAAGAGACAATCACCAGTGGTGTCTAGCTCGCGAAATCGCAACGTAAAAGAGCTTGGCCGAGGCGAAGCGCTCGGTCAGAAAATGAGCAGCATCCGGTATGAGCACATGATCGAACTCCAGCCCTTTTAGCAGCAGCGGTGTTGATATAACTCACTTGATAGGAGATCGACCGGTATGGCTGAGTCACTGTCGAGCATGTTGGCAGGCCTGAGTCAAAGACTCACTTCTCCCATAAGCCAGTTCGATGAGTGAGCGCTTTGCATCACCGAGAAGCTCACCTCTACACACTGTTTTAGCCTCTCCAGGTTGGTATTGCTGGCCCCTGACAATCATCCATTGGCACAGGACTTCAATGGTGACTTGGCATCTCTCCGACAAGAGAAATTCATCTTTCTGGAAGACCCTGCTGGGATAGGCCTCACCTCACACACTCTCCAGCTATGCCGTCAGTACCAGTTGCACCCCTCTAACATCATGTATGTGCCGTCCTTGATGAGCATTCCTGGCCTGATAGCCGCTGGCATCGGGATCAGTATTCTTCCTGAGACCCTTACACAATTGAGCATGCCGGGCATCCGCACTCTGGAACTGAGTCAGCCAGACATGCAGAGCGAATTGTCGCTCATCACTCGAGTGGACGAACGATCGCGAGCAGTCATGCATTTTCTGGGGGAAGCGGAGAAGTGGCTGAACTGAAAACAGCAGGAGCACCCGCCATCAACCCCTCTCCATTTTTCTGCACCTGCAGTGATCTGAGACTACCCAATGCCACGCGGCTTGCCGGAATGTCAGCCTTTTCACGTTCTCGAACGCACCACTACACCGGTTTATTGCTACGGCACATGCCCAACCGTAGGTGCTCCCCCTGGAAATAGACGTTGATCACTGAGCTTTTCCAGTAAGAAGTCATAGACCAACCTTATTCTCCGCGGCGCAGGCCCTGGGCGCGTCCGGTAGAGAACCAGATCGAGTGGTTGCGGAGCATGATCTGACATCACCTCAACAAGGGTGCCTTGCGACAAATGAGGCTCAGCCAAGTAAAGAGGCATTTGAGCAAACACGCCCCCCTGCAGCACCATTTCCAACTCAGTTTCCGGGTCATCGCATGTGAAGCCAGGTTGCTCGGGAATGAAGCTCTCCTCGTTGGGAAAAATCCACGGCCAACCGCGTCCGGATCTACGATCCTGAAGCAGCGATAGAGGCATGGTCTTCAGCTCCATAAGACTCAATGGCGCTCCAGCACTGGCTATGAGCTCAGGTGCGGCCACGACAAGCAACGGAACGCTTGCCACCGTCCTCGCGATGAATCGACGATCGCGGACAGTACCCACTCGAATCCCGATATCGATTTTGGATGCCACCGAATCCGTTAGCTCATCGTCCAGAGTTAGGTCGATGCTCAGTTTCGGATACTGCCGACGTAACTCAGCCAGGAAACGGGCTAGGTAGAGCTTGCCGATCGCATGCGGTGCAGTCAGTCCCACTCGCCCCATGATCTCTTGCCCATCACCGCGATCCGCTCTAGAGAAGAGCTGGTCAAAGCCTTCTATTGCCGCCCTCGCTTCTTGCGCGAGCTCCCTTCCGAAATCTGTGATTCTCATCTGTCGCGTGCTGCGGTGGAACAGCGACTCGCCCATGAGTCGTTCAAACTCCTGCACCGCCCGGGTAACTTTCTGAGGCGATGTTCCTAGGTGATTCGCAGCTTCGCGAAAGGATGAACAATCAACGACCGCCAAAAAAACCCTCACCATCTCAAGCCGATTCAGCACGTTATTGTTCCATATTTTGGAATTTTAAAATCCTGAATATTCCATTCTCTGTGATGATTTGACAACTCATAATCGGTGCCATCTCCACCTAATGAGGCTTCTGAAATGAGCAAAGGTATCGAAGGAAAGGTCGTCGTCATCACGGGTGCAAGCAGCGGCCTGGGTGAGACCACTGCTCGCCACTTGGCCAGCAAGGGCGCTTTGGTCGTGTTGGCTGCACGACGCGAAGATCGCCTCAAAGCAATTGCTGCAGAAATCGAAGCCAGCGGTGGAAAAGCCACGGCGCTCGTGGTGGACGTCACACGTCGTGAGGACTTGATTTCCCTCGTGCAACACGCAGTGGACACGTTTGGCCGTTTGGATGTGATGATCAACAATGCTGGCCTAATGGCGATCGCGCCTATTTCTGAACTGCGGGTTGATGAATGGGATCGGATGATCGACATCAACATCAAGGGGGTGATGTATGGCATTGCTGCCGCCCTACCCCTGTTTGAAAAGCAAGGGTCGGGTCACTTCATCAACGTCTCGTCTGTTGCGGGCATCAAGGTCTTTAGCCCTGGCGGTTCGGTCTACAGCGGTACGAAATACGCAGTCCGGGCGATCTCGGAAGGTTTGCGCCATGAGGTAGGGAAGAACATCCGTACCACCACCATCGAGCCAGGCGCGGTCGATTCCGAGCTGAAATTCGGTAGTGGTCACGAAGCCAGTGCACAGGCGGTGGCTGACTTCTACAAGAACGCAATTCCTGCAGAGTCTGTTGCGCGAGCCATCGCATTTGCCATCGAACAACCGGCGGATGTGGACATCAATGAAATTGTCCTGCGTCCAACATCTCAGGATTTCTGATCGAGAGGATAGTGAAATGAAAGTTTTGATAGTCCTTACATCGCACGATCAACTGGGCGACACCGGCCTGAAAACGGGCTTCTGGCTGGAGGAGTTCGCTGCACCTTACTACGTCTTCAAAGACGCAGGTGCCGAGGTTGTGCTGGCATCCCCAGCGGGTGGGCAACCGCCACTCGATCCGAAAAGTGAACTGCCTGATTTCCAAACCGACATGACGCGCCGGTTCAATGCTGACCTAGCCGCCCAGAAGGCATTGTCAGCAACCATCAAGCTCGATACGGTCAGTGCGGAAGACTTTGACACAGTATTCTATCCAGGTGGGCATGGCCCTCTGTGGGATCTCGCAGAGTCGAAAACCTCTGTCAACCTGATCGAATCATTCGAACGCGCCGGCAAGCCCATCGGGTTTGTATGCCACGCGCCTGGTGCACTTCGCCATGTTAAAGGTAGTGACGGATCCCCGTTGATCAAAGGCCGACGGGTAACGGGTTTCACCAACGGCGAAGAAGCCGCCGTGGAGTTGACCGACGTGGTGCCATTCCTGATCGAAGATGAGTTTCAGCGCCTGGGGGGCCATTATGAGAAGGGCCCAGATTGGGCTCCATTCATCGTCGAAGACGGCAAGTTGGTTACAGGTCAGAACCCAGCAAGCTCTGAAGGTGTGGCTAAAGCACTTCTCGCCCAAATGGAGTAATCGCTTGAGCTGGCCTGAGCTCACAGAGGGCTCAGGCCAGCTCGATACGGTCTTTGGCACATCGCCGCATAGCAAATTCCAATGCCTGATTCACGGAGCTTGCTTGAAAGCGACTCGATACACCTCAAAAGCCATGGTGTTCATCAATCAGGTTCGCGACCTCTCTAGCATGAATACGCCCTAGATCATGAGCAGCCTCGGGAAAAACTTTCAACCGAGCGCCAGGGATGCGTTGTGCTAACAACTGCCCGACCCGTAATGGGCTTATGGGATCTGAGCCACCCCATAGGAGCAATACCGGCATGCGTAGCTCATGCAGGCGAGCCGTGAGATCGGTTCGGTCATCCAGAAACCAGCGTGGTACGTCCGGGTAGTCGGTTTCGAACTCTGTCCGCCAGTCCTCGGCACCCAGTGCAGAAACGCCCATCCCGCCCGAAGTGACAGCTAAGGTCAGATGAGTAATCAACTCAGGCCGCTCAAGTGCCATATGGATGGCTACGACTCCCCCCATGGATTGGGCTACCAATGCCGTGGGTCTATCGATTTCGTCCAATGCCAACGATGCAAGATGCTTCAGGCTAGCGATTTTCGGGCTGGGTGCTGTGGTGCCGAAGCCAGGCCATCCCATGTGGCGTATGGGTATTGTTGATCTGAGTCTTTCAGCAACCGGATGCCAGAACTGGACGTTGCCAGAGGCTCCAGGTAGAAAGAAAACGCTTTCAGGGGTAGTCACAGCTCATCCTTGACTCTGCGTAGGCACAGCGCTTATGTAGAGGCGCTGAATGGTCTTACCACAGTGCCTGCTATCCGTTCATTTGGCCAGACCTGTGGAGTTCAAAGCATGTATTCAAGAAAGGCCTGGCCACTTCACAACACCATCAAAGCGCACAGGCTAGGTTAAGGACACTTGTGAATATGACAAAGCCAAGCTCTCAAGTAAGAACTGGCACGAACAAAAAACGGCCCTAAGGCCGTTTTTAGCTTACCGTCGGTGCACGCGACAAATTACGACACCCAGCTCTCAACTTCGTCAGAACCGTACTCAGCTTTCCACTCTTTCAGAAGCTTGTGGTTTCCGCCTTTTGTTTCGATGATTTCCCCGTTATGCGGGTTTTTGTACTGCTTGACCTGACGGGCTCGGCGAGGAGCCTTCTCTGCAGCTACCGGGGCAGCACGGCGACCAGCCTGCGGATCCAGCAGGTTGATGATATCTCTCAGACTGTAACCATACTTTGCAAGCAAATCGCGCAATTTGGTTTCAAACTCGATCTCGTTCTGAAGCTCACTGCTACCTTTCATGGCCTCCAATTCGGCCAATTGTACGGCGAGTTTTTGCTCGAGCTGTCTGAATTCCGCCAAACGGGACATGTAAATACTCCAAAATGTGATGAGTGATCTGTAGAGAATCTTAACGCAGGTTAAGTTCAAATCCAAATGAAAATCAGGGCAACCAATCCTCGGGCTTCTTGCCACTGCTCCAGTAACCATATTCAGAATTTGGCAAATCCACAGACAAGTCGACAACCTTCTGAATATCTACTTTTAGAGGATCGAGCAGCTCGATTTTTTGCGTAGCCAGCTAACCCAAATAGCCAGTGCCATTTGAGATGCTTCGTCCTGCGGTGACGCATCCATCGTCGCCTGAATAAACGCGCGCAGTCGCTGAGCTCGCTCCCAATTCTCCAGGTTTATCATTAAATTTTGACGCAGCTTTTCCTGACGACGCTGCTGATCAATCTTCTCTCTCCTTACCCGCTCCTCTTCGGCCCAACGACACCGATTGGTTTCGTCAGATGACCTTCGGGTTTTCACAGAGGCAGCAATTCGAACAAATCCTGTCAATATCTGACCAAGCTTCGATTCAAGCTTACCGGTCTTACTGTCCGCCGAAGTTTTTTGGATCAAAACCTCTGATCGTGCATCCACGATGAGGGATAGCACGCCAGTAGGTTCCCAGCCAAAGCGGGCTGCTCTCATAGATGTGAAATCAGGCTCCCCCCTCTGACCAGGCTTGAAAGGTTTGGGGGGCGGCGGAGGGATATCGTATCGTTTAATCCGCTCTTGTATCGTGATCAGTAAATCCTCACCGTCCAGGCGTACGAAGCTTCCATTGTCATTTACACCCCACGTGTAGCCCACGGCCTCACTCGCCCTGATCAGGCTGTCGAACAGAATCGCGCACCGGCCAATTTCCGTCGAAGAAATGTGGGAACTCAAAACCCGCGACTTCTCTACTACTAGCGCGCCGTTGAGCTCCTTGGCTTTCTTCGCTGCAGCGAGCCATTTGCTCACCAACGGATGCGGGTCTACCAATTCCGTTGGAACGATTAACGTGCCGAGGTCTTTGACTGGGCTCTGGGGCTTAGGTTTCTCAGATTTTGGGATATCCAGAACATGGAACGTGATGGGTATAGTGGAGACTGGCGGTTTTGGACGCCGGGGCCTTTTCGACTCTGGCTTAGCCCAGTGGCCGCGGGCAGGCAATGTGATCCCGGCCTTGCGGCAGGCCTACATCAGATACGCCAATTTCCTTGGCGATTATCAAAACCGGTCGTGCCCAGACCATCTCGAATAGCTGCTGAGGAGTGAAGCTCTTTTCGACGTACATCACTGATCCTTTGTAGCGCCCGAGGAGTTGTAGCAATCGGCGTAAGGCTTAGTATCTACTCGACAACGAATGTAATCAGGGCTGCCATCGCTGCATCAGACGGCCCACGTCTGGTCAACAGGCGACCTCTCTCTCAACGAATCTGCTGAGCATGCATCCGCGTCAATGCTGAGCAGCTTGGCACTCATCGATGGTTTGATACTGCACAGCTCAGCACCCCACTCGCCCCCAGCAGAATGCTGTCGCATGAGCTACCAATCTTTAATGTCAGCCGTCACATTCCTAGGCATGCATACGCCAGACGTAGCTATCCCCATTAGGTATCAGTGAGCTTCACTCATTTTTTGTTACTCAAAGAAAATTTTTGAACCCAAAGTCAAAAGCAGTGGCCTTCGGCCAAAAGGGCGACTCCCCCAATGCCCCCCACTGGGGGGCATGGAGAAGGTCAGTTCAACACGATTCGAAGCAGAGCAGCAGCAACAGCAAAGGCGTCAGAAATCGAGTTTTTTCTGGGAAAAATCGGTGGGGCAAAATGCGCTGCTTTTTTGTTTGCCTTCAAATATAACAACTCCGTCCCGCAAAAAAATTTTATAGGGGGTGAAGGTTAAAGTCGTCGCCTTTTTGACCGTAATGTCGCATATAAGTAAGAAAATCGGGCTGAAAAGGCCCCACGGAGAGTGCGCCATCTCCCGGGGCACAGTAAGCGATTTGCTTAGATCAACAGGCTGTCGCTATCCAGAAGCCTAAGAACGAAGGGCTCATGACTCCGGGTCGAAGTCATCCTATCTGGCCACGAAAATACAGCAGGCAGCCCTCCTAGTGTCGTGAGCGGGTAGTTCGTTTTCTAACGCGCAACGGTATACTGTG
>NZ_JACVVF010000034.1:0-48851 GCF_016648095.1 Pseudomonas sp. S32 | reverse complement strand
AACGTAGGAGCGAGCGCAGCTCGCGATGCGCCGCGCGGGCGGCGCTCGGTCCCCCAGGCGCCGAATACCTACAGCCAGGCCCATCGCGACAAAGCCCCTGCCGATCGCTCGACAGGGGCCCTGATGTTCGCCAACGACCGGTTACAGGCCGGCAGCGTCACGCAGCGACTGGGCGCGGTCGGTGCGTTCCCAGGTGAAGGTGGTGAAGGTGTCGTCGCCAACAGTCTTCTGCTGCGGGGTGCGGCCGAAGTGGCCGTAGGCAGCGGTTTCCTGGTACATGGGGTGCAGCAGGTCGAGCATGGTGGTGATGGCATACGGGCGCAGGTCGAAGCACTCGCGCACCAGCTGGATGATCTTGTCGTCCGACACCTTGCCGGTACCGAAGGTGTTGATCGAGATCGACGTCGGTTGCGCCACGCCGATGGCATAGGACACCTGAATCTCGCAGCGCTCGGCCAGCCCGGCCGCCACGATGTTCTTGGCCACGTAGCGGCCGGCGTAGGCGGCGGAACGGTCGACCTTGGACGGGTCCTTGCCGGAGAACGCGCCACCACCGTGGCGGGCCATGCCGCCATAGGAGTCGACGATGATCTTGCGCCCGGTCAGGCCACAGTCACCCACCGGGCCACCGATGATGAAGTTGCCGGTGGGGTTGATGTGGTATTGGGTACCTTTGTGCAGCAGTTCGGCCGGCAGGGTGTGCTTGACGATCAGCTCCATCACCGCTTCCTGCAGGTCTTTCTGCGACACCTCAGGGTTGTGCTGGGTCGACAGCACCACGGCGTCGATGCCCACTACCTTGCCGTTTTCGTAGCGGCAGGTGACCTGGGACTTGGCGTCCGGGCGCAGCCAGGGCAGCAGGCCAGACTTGCGCGCTTCGGCCTGGCGTTCTACCAGACGGTGCGAGAAGCAGATAGGCGCCGGCATCAGCACCTCGGTTTCATTGCTGGCATAGCCGAACATCAGGCCCTGGTCGCCAGCACCCTGGTCTTCAGGCTTGGAGCGGTCCACGCCCTGGGCGATGTCCACCGACTGCTTGCCGATGATGTTCATCACCGCGCAGGTGGCACCGTCGAAGCCCACGTCGGAGCTGTTGTAGCCGATGTCGATGATGACCTTGCGCACCAGGTCCTCGAGGTCGACCCAGGCCGAGGTGGTCACTTCGCCGGCGATGATCGCCACGCCGGTTTTAACCAGCGTTTCACAGGCTACGCGGGCGTATTTGTCCTGGGCGATGATCGCGTCCAGAACGGCGTCCGAAATCTGGTCGGCGATCTTGTCCGGATGCCCTTCGGACACGGACTCGGAAGTGAAAAGGGAGTATTCGCTCATCTCGAGGGTTCCTGAAATTTACCGATGGTGTATGTCGCCAGCCGTCCGCTGGAAATGACGAACCTGGATCTGGAAACCGTTGCGCAGGCCTACGTACAGGCTGTCTGCGTGGGCCAGCCCGGCCGCATGGGCCCAGCGGGCCAGGTCGTCCTGTTCGAAGCCAAGCCACAGGTCGCCGCAGGCTTCGCGCGCCCACCCCTGGTCATGGCTGCACAGCTCGGTGACCAGCAGGCTGCCGCCTGCCTTCACCCGCTTGGCCAGCTGGCGCAATGCCAGGGCCGGGTCGCTGAAGTGGTGCAGCACCATGTTCAGCACAACGCAGTCGGCGGCCACATCCGTTGCACACAGTGCATCGCCCAACTGCAGGTTTACGTTGCCCAGCCCGTCGCGCTGGCACACCTGGCGCGCCAGTTCGAGCATGGTCGGGCTGTTGTCCAGTGCCGTGACCTGGGCGAAGCGCCGAGCCAGGTCGGGGAGAAACCCGCCATCGCCGGGGCCGACTTCCAGGGCGCTGGCACCGGGTTGGAAGTGCAGCTTGTCGAGCAGCGCCAGGAGGCTCTCGCGGTATTGCGGCAGGCCTGCGATCAGGTCTTGCTGGGCACGGAATTTTTCTTCCACGCGCAGGAAAAAGTCCTGGCTGGTGGCGGCGCGGCGCTGCTGCACCTGGGCAATGCGCGCTTGAACATCGGCGGGCAGGGCCAGGTCATCGACCTCGTCGAGCAGCGCCGCATGCAGGCGCCCGCCCAGGCGCAGGCTGTCGGGCAGGGCGCGGCGATAGAAGATGGCATTGCCCTCGCGGCGAGTGGCCACCAGGTCGGCCTGGGCCAGCACCTTGAGGTGGTGGCTCATGCCCGACTGGCCTATGCCGAAGATCTGCGCCAGTTCCAGCACGCCGAAGGAGTCGTTGGCCAGTGCCCGCAGCACATTCAGGCGCAGCTCATCGCCACTGGCCTTGCACAGGGCGGCCAGTGTTTCGCGTTGTTCCGGTATGGCGTGGGCGGGGGCATTCATGGTGCGGCAGTCTAGACAGGCAGCGCTGCCCTAGCAAGGCCAATATCAAAAAGTTTTGATATTGGGGGTGAGCGGCAAGCTGCAAGCTGCAAGCGGCAAGCTTGAGAGCGGGCTGAATCGGGCTCTGCTTCATCGCTTGCAGCTTAAAGCTTGCCGCTTGAAGCTCAAAGCGTGCCGCTTGCAGCTTTAAAGTTTGCCCCAAGCCCCCACAGTGGGCGAAAATGGCTGCCTTTCTTGTGTCACTCCCTATTCAAGCCCCCAGGAGATCAGCGATGCCCAGCCGTCGTGAACGTGCCAACGCCATTCGTGCCCTCAGCATGGATGCCGTGCAAAAGGCCAACAGCGGCCACCCAGGTGCCCCCATGGGCATGGCGGATATCGCCGAAGTACTTTGGCGCGACTACCTCAAGCACAACCCGAGCAACCCCAAGTTCGCCGACCGTGACCGCTTCGTGCTGTCCAACGGCCATGGCTCGATGCTTGTCTATTCGCTGCTGCACCTGACCGGCTACGACCTGTCGATCGACGACCTCAAGGGTTTCCGTCAACTGCACAGCCGCACCCCGGGTCACCCGGAATACGGCTACACCCCAGGCGTTGAAACCACCACCGGCCCACTGGGCCAGGGTATTGCCAACGCCGTAGGCTTCGCCCTGGCTGAAAAAGTCATGGCCGCGCAGTTCAACCGTGACGGCCACACCATCGTTGACCACAACACCTATGTGTTCATGGGCGACGGCTGCATGATGGAAGGCATCTCCCACGAAGTGGCGTCGCTGGCCGGCACCCTGGGCCTGAACAAGCTCATCGCCTTCTATGATGACAACGGTATTTCCATCGACGGCGAAGTGCACGGCTGGTTCACCGACAACACCCCGGCCCGTTTCGAAGCCTACAACTGGCAGGTGATCCGCAACGTCAACGGCCACGATGCCGAAGAAATCAAGATGGCCATCGAGACGGCGCGCAAAAGCGACCGCCCGACCCTCATCTGCTGCAAGACCACAATCGGCTTCGGTTCGCCGAACAAGCAGGGCAAGGAAGAATCCCACGGTGCGCCGCTGGGCAACGACGAAATCGCCCTGACCCGCCAGGCCCTGAACTGGAACCACGGCCCGTTCGAAATCCCGGCCGACATTTATGCCGAGTGGGACGCCAAGGCCAATGGTGCCAAGGTGGAAGCCGAGTGGAACCAGCGCTTCGACGCCTACGCCAAGGCCTACCCGGAGCTGGCCGCCGAATTCAAGCGCCGCAGCGCCGGCGAACTGCCAGCCGACTTCAGCGAGAAGGCCCAGGCCTACGTCAACGAAGTGGCGGCCAAGGGTGAAACCATCGCCAGCCGCAAGGCCAGCCAGAATGCACTGAATGCCTTCGGCCCGCTGCTGCCGGAATTCCTCGGCGGCTCGGCTGACCTGGCCGGCTCCAACCTGACCCTGTGGAAGGGTTGCAAAGGTGTGGAAGCGGCCGATGCCAGCGGCAACTACGTGTTCTACGGCGTACGCGAGTTCGGCATGACTGCCATCATGAACGGCGTAGCCCTGCACGGCGGCCTGGTGCCTTACGGCGCCACCTTCCTGATGTTCATGGAATACGCCCGCAACGCCGTGCGCATGTCCGCACTGATGAAGCAGCGTGTTATCCACGTGTACACCCACGACTCCATCGGCCTGGGCGAAGATGGCCCGACCCACCAGCCGATCGAGCAGCTCACCAGCCTGCGCACTACCCCGAACCTGGACACCTGGCGCCCCGCCGATGCCGTGGAATCGGCAGTCAGCTGGAAAAACGCCCTGGAACGCAAGGACGGCCCATCGGCGCTGATCTTCTCGCGCCAGAACCTGCAGCACCAGGCGCGCGACGCCCAGCAGATCGCCAACATCAGCCGTGGCGGCTACGTGCTGAAGGACTGCGCCGGCGAGCCGGAAGTGATCCTGATCGCCACCGGTTCCGAAGTGGGCCTGGCTGTTCAGGCACATGCCAAGCTGACCGAACAGGGCCGCAAGGCGCGCGTGGTATCCATGCCCTGCACCAGCGTGTTCGACGCCCAGGATGCCGCCTATAAACAGTCCGTGCTGCCGCTTGAAGTGGGTGCGCGCATTGCCATCGAGGCTGCCCACGCGGACTTCTGGTACAAGTACGTGGGCCTGGAAGGCCGCGTCATCGGCATGACCACCTATGGTGAGTCGGCCCCGGCGTCGGCACTGTTCGAAGAATTCGGCTTCACCGTGGACAACATCCTGGGTACTGCCGAAGAACTGCTGGAAGACTGATGTAACGGTCTGCGGGCGGTGTCGCCTGCATTGGCGGGCAAGCCCGCCCTCACTGGGTTGCATGTGCATCCAGTGGGGGCGGGCTTGCCTGCGAATGCCACACCGCAATGCCCGCAGGCTGACGAAAACAACATTGTCTCGTGAGCCCCGAATGCCCCACCTGCGTCCCTACAAAGTTGCACTCAACGGTTACGGCCGTATCGGCCGTTGTGTTCTGCGCGCGCTGTTCGAGCGTGGGGCGCGGGCCGGTTTCGACATCGTTGCGCTCAACGACCTGGCCGATCAGGCTAGCCTCGAATACCTCACTCGCTTCGACTCCACCCATGGCCGGTTCCCCGGCGAAGTCAGGGTCGATGGCGATTGCCTGCACATCAATGGCGACTGCGTGAAGGTGATGCGCAGCGCCACGCCAGAGGGCATCGACTGGGCAGCCCTTGGCATCGACCTGGTGCTGGAATGCTCCGGCGCCTACCACACCCGGGCCGATGGCCAGCGCTTTCTGGATGCCGGCGCGCCACGCGTGTTGTTCTCGCAGCCCATGGCCAGCGAGGCCGATGTGGATGCCACGGTGGTGTACGGCATCAACCAGGCGTGCCTGACAGGCAGCGAACGCCTGGTGTCCAATGCCTCCTGCACCACCAACTGTGGCGTGCCGCTGTTGCGGGTACTGGACCAGGCGTTTGGCATCGAGTACGTGCAGATCACCACCATTCACTCGGCGATGAACGACCAGCCTGTGATCGACGCCTACCACCACGAAGACTTGCGCCGCACGCGTTCGGCCTTCCAGTCGGTGATCCCGGTGTCCACCGGTTTGGCGCGCGGTATCGAACGCCTGCTACCGGAACTTGCCGGGCGAATCCAGGCCAAAGCGGTACGCGTGCCCACGGTCAACGTGTCGTGCCTGGACATCACTCTGCACACCGCCCGCGACACCACGGCGGCCGAGGTCAACAGGGTGCTGCGCGAGGCCGCGCTGGAAGGCCCGCTCAAGGGCCTGCTGGCCTATACCGAGCTGCCGCACGCCAGTTGTGATTTCAACCATGACCCGCATTCGGCCATTGTCGATGCCAGCCAGACCCGCGTTTCCGGCCCCCGGCTGGTCAACCTGCTGGCCTGGTTCGACAACGAATGGGGGTTTGCAAACCGTATGCTCGACGTTGCCGACCACTTCCTGCACGTCGTTCACCCAACCCGCAACAAACAGCCCTGAAGGACTGCATTCATGACCGTGTTGAAGATGACCGACCTCGACCTGAAAGGTAAGCGCGTACTGATTCGCGAAGACCTCAACGTGCCTGTGAAGGACGGTGTGGTAACCAGCGACGCGCGTATCCAGGCCGCACTGCCGACCATCAAGCTGGCCCTGGAGAAGGGCGCAGCGGTCATGGTCTGCTCCCACCTGGGGCGCCCCACCGAGGGCGAGTTCTCTGCCGAGAACAGCCTCAAGCCGGTTGCAGACTACCTGAGCAAGGCCCTTGGCCGCGATGTGCCGCTGGTGGCCGATTACCTGAACGGTGTGCAGGTCGAGGCCGGTGACCTGGTGCTGTTCGAGAACGTGCGGTTCAACAAGGGCGAGAAAAAGAACGCCGACGAGCTGGCGCAGCAGTATGCTGCCCTGTGCGATGTGTTCGTCATGGACGCGTTCGGCACCGCTCACCGCGCCGAAGGCTCGACCCATGGCGTTGCCAAGTTTGCCAAGGTTGCCGCCGCCGGCCCGCTGCTGGCGGCAGAGCTGGATGCCCTGGGCAAGGCACTGAAAGCCCCGGCCAAGCCGATGGCGGCCATCGTCGCCGGCTCCAAGGTGTCCACCAAGCTGGACGTGCTGAACAGCCTGAGCACCGTATGCGACCAGCTGATCGTGGGTGGCGGCATCGCCAACACCTTCCTGGCCGCTGCCGGGCACCCGGTGGGCAAGTCGCTGTACGAGCCGGACCTGGTCGAAACCGCCAAGGCCATCGCGGCGAAGGTGAGCGTGCCGCTGCCGGTTGACGTGGTGGTCGCCAAGGAATTCGCTGAAAGCGCCGAAGCCACCGTCAAGGCCATTGCCGACGTTGCTGCCGACGACATGATCCTGGATATCGGCCCGCAGACGGCTGCCCAGTTCGCCGAACTGCTGAAGTCGTCGAAAACCGTGTTGTGGAACGGCCCGGTTGGGGTGTTCGAATTCGACCAGTTCGGCAACGGCACCCAAGTGCTGGCCAAAGCCATCGCCGACAGCGCTGCGTTCTCCATTGCCGGTGGCGGTGATACCCTGGCAGCCATCGACAAGTATGGTGTCAGCCAGGATATCTCCTACATTTCTACCGGTGGCGGCGCGTTCCTCGAGTTTGTCGAGGGCAAGGTGCTGCCAGCCGTGGCGATTCTGGAAGAGCGGGCCAAGGCCTGATGAGCTCGTCGTCTGGCAAAGGGAGTGGCCTCATGGTCAAGCAATTGCCTGTCATGCTGTTGGCTGGCCTGCTAAGCGCCTGCGCTGGCAGCCCGGCGTCGCAGGACGACCCGGCGCAGCCGCCCAAGGGCGGCTGCTACCAGTCCGAGTGGCAAGCCGAGACGGTGCCGGTGATCAGCAAGCGCGCGGGCCCCGACGGTTTGGAAAAGTACGACGAGGAACACCAGCGCAAGGCGCCAGGCTGCCCTTGATCGGCTGCCTGGCAACCTGAAGGCAGGTTTGTGGTCTTGTGAGTGGGCCCGCCCGCTTACGCGCTTTATGTGGCAGCCGGCTTGTCAACGCGACGAAGCGCGCTGACGGGGTGCAAGGTAGCCCAAACCGAGGAAACAGAATGAAAGCGTTTCTGGCCGTAACGGCCCTGGCAACCCTGGCAGGTTGCTCGCTGCTCAAGCCAGCGCAACCTGCCCCGGCAGACAACTGGACCCGCTGGGTCTGCGATACACAAACCGAAGTGCTGTGGCGCTTCGCCGACCCGCAGCAGGACCAGGTTGATGTCCGTCTGGGCGGCGGTGACCAGGTCTACCGCCTGAAGGCCGAGCCGGGTGCCTCGGGTGCGCTGTACAGTGACGGCATGCTGGCCTTCCACACCAAGGGTGATGAGGGCCTGGTGTACTGGGTGGCGACCAACGATCTGATTGGGCGGGGCTGCAAGGCACCGTGACTGGCCGGGCCGCAAGGTGGCCCACACAACTTGAACAGCAACCGCCCCTGCGGCAGGCTTGCACGAAACAACGACGCTTGTCGGGAGAGAGATACACAATGGCACTCATTAGCATGCGCCAGATGCTGGACCACGCCGCCGAGTTCGGTTACGGCGTACCGGCTTTCAACGTCAACAACCTCGAGCAGATGCGCGCCATCATGGAAGCGGCCGATAAAACCGACTCCCCGGTGATCGTGCAGGCCTCCGCCGGTGCTCGCAAGTACGCCGGTGCGCCTTTCCTGCGCCACCTGATCCTGGCGGCCATCGAAGAGTTCCCGCACATCCCGGTGTGCATGCACCAGGACCACGGCACCAGCCCCGACGTATGCCAACGCTCCATCCAGCTGGGCTTCAGCTCGGTGATGATGGACGGCTCGCTGGGCGAAGACGGCAAAACCCCGACTGACTACGAGTACAACGTTCGCGTCACCCAGCAGACCGTGGCCATGGCCCACGCCTGCGGCGTATCGGTTGAAGGCGAACTGGGCTGCCTGGGCTCGCTGGAAACCGGCATGGCCGGTGAAGAAGACGGCATCGGTGCCGAAGGCGTCCTGGACCACAGCCAGATGCTGACCGACCCGGAAGAAGCGGCCGACTTCGTCAAGAAAACCCAGGTAGACGCCCTGGCCATCGCCATCGGCACCAGCCACGGCGCCTACAAGTTCACCAAGCCGCCTACCGGTGACGTGCTGGCCATCGACCGCATCAAGGAAATCCACAAGCGCATCCCCAACACCCACCTGGTGATGCACGGTTCTTCCTCGGTACCGCAGGAGTGGCTGGCGATCATCAACCAGTACGGCGGCGACATCAAGGAAACCTACGGCGTGCCGGTCGAAGAGATCGTCGAAGGCATCAAGTACGGTGTGCGCAAGGTGAACATCGACACCGACCTGCGTTTGGCATCCACCGGTGCGATTCGTCGCCACATGGCGGTCAACCCAAGCGAATTCGACCCTCGCAAGTTCTTCGCCGAAACCGTGAAGGCCATGCGCGACGTGTGCATCGCCCGTTACGAAGCCTTCGGCACTGCCGGCCATGCCTCCAAGATCAAGCCGATCTCCCTGGAAGGCATGTTCCAGCGCTACGCCAAAGGTGAACTGGTGGCCAAGGTCAACTAAGCCACCGGCGATTGAAAAACCCGCAGCGATGCGGGTTTTTTTTGCCCTCAGAAAAGGCACGCCGCGCTTTAGGGCGCGGATTATGTCGGCGAGATGACTGCCGTTCGTCTACCTTGATCTCAACGAGTGATAGCTTTCTGATTGCAGTGCGTGCTATCGGCGTGCGTCTGGAGTACAACTGGATCAGGCGGTATTTTTGAAGTCGGTCACAAAATAGAGAAGCAGCATGGATGGCGCTCAACTCCAACACCTGTCACAGGATGGCAGCTCGATTCTTCTGGTAGTCGATGATTACCCCGAGAACCTCATCAGCATGCGGGCGCTGTTGGCCCGTCACGATTGGCAAGTGCTGACCGCCGCTTCCGGGCTGGAGGCCTTGAACGCACTGCTGGCAAACGACGTAGACCTGGTTTTGCTGGATGTCCACATGCCGGAGATGGACGGCTTTGAAGTCGCACGCCTCATGCGCAGCAACCATCGCACGCGCTTCACCCCGATCATATTCCTCACCGCCAATGAGCAGTCCCAGGAGGCGGTGCTGAAGGGCTACGCCAGCGGCGCAGTGGACTACATGTTCAAGCCGTTCGACCCCAAGATCCTCAAGCCCAAGGTGCAGGCCCTGCTCGACCAGCAACGCAACCGGCGTATGTTGCAGGGGCTGACCCGCGAGCTGGAGGCGGCGCGGGCATTCAATGCGTCCATTCTGGATAACGCTGCCGAAGGCATTCTGGTGGTGGACGAGCAAGGCATCATCCGCTTTGCCAACCCCGCCATCTGCCGCCTGCTCTCGGCGCCGGTCCAGCAACTGCAGGGGGCCTACCTGTTGGGGCTGGTGCAACTGGCCAGCGCCACATTGTGGCAGGAGTCGGAGTTCTACCAGGCCTACCTGGCCCGGCGCATCTTCCGCGTGCACGATGCCCAGCTGCGCCGGTTGGGCGGTGAGCTGCTGCCGGTCGCCTTGTCGTGCGCGCCACTGCCAGCTGACCAGCAGGCCATGGTGGTGACCGTGCTGGACATGTCGGCGGTGCACAACCTGCACCAGCAACTTGAGTATCAGGCCATCACCGACCCGCTCACCGGGCTGCTGAACCGGCGCGGGTTCTACCAGGCTGCCGAAAGCGCGTTGCTGCGCAACGAGCGCTCTGACCGGGCCAAGGCACTGATGTACATGGACCTGGACGGCTTCAAGCGCATCAATGACTCGCTCGGCCACGATGCCGGTGACCGCGTGCTGCGCTGGGTGGCGGACCAGCTCAAGGACTGCCTGGGCAATGAGGCGCTGCTGGCGCGCATGGGTGGGGACGAGTTCACTGCCTTGTTCGACGGCCTGCCTTACCCGGAGCAGGCCGGGCGCTATGCTGAACGTTTGCTCGAACGCATTTCCATCAGCCATCAGGTGGATGGGCTGGATGTGTGCCTTGGGGTCAGTATCGGCATCGCCACGTACCCGGACTGCGGGGCGAATGTAGAAGGCCTGCTGCGTGCAGGCGATGCGGCCATGTACGCGGCCAAGCAGCAGGGGCGCCAGCAATACCGCTTCTACGATGAGGAACTCAACGGGCGGGCGCGGTCGCGGCTGATGCTGGAGGACGGCGTGCGCTCGGCCATCGAGCAGCAGGACTTCACCCTGGTCTACCAGCCGCAAGTGGCGTTCGCCGATGGCCGCCTGCGTGGCTTCGAAGCCTTGCTGCGCTGGCAGCACCCCAGTGTCGGTGACGTACCCCCGGGCCTGTTCATACCCCTGCTGGAAGAAGCCCGGCTGATCAATCGGCTGGCCAGCTGGATCTACGGGCAGAGCGCGGCCCAGCGCAAGGCCTGGTACGCGCATTTTCCCGAGGAGCTGGTGCTTGGCATCAGCCTGAGCCGCGCTCAGTTTGCCGCGCCTGGGTTAGTGGACGAGCTGGAGCGGGTGATCCAGCGTTACCAGCTGCAACCGGCACACCTGGAAGTGGAAGTGGCAGAAACGTCCCTGATGTACAACATTGACGCTGCTGTTAAACAGATCGACCGGCTGCGCACGCTGGGTGTGAGGGTGGCCCTGGATGACTTTGGCGCAGGCGACTGCTCGCTGCGCATGCTGCGTGACTTGCCCATCGATACCCTCAAGCTCGATCGGCACCTGGTGGCGCGCCTGCCGGATTCGGCGGTGGATGCGGCGCTGGCGCGCAGTGTGCTGGGGCTGTGCGCCGACTACGGCATAACGGTGATCGCCGAGGGCGTGGAAACCCAAGCCCAGGCTGATTGGTTGAAGGCCAGTGGCTGCGCCTATGTGCAGGGTTTTCTGGTGGCGCACCCGATGACTGCCAGCGACGCCGGCAGCTTCCCGGCGATTTTCCCCTGGCCAGCGACGTGATTGGCTAGAATCGCCATTCGTTTCGCCAACTGTGTTGCCATGAACGCCTTACGTTACTTGCAAGCTTACCCCCCGCACCTGCAGCAGCAGGTGCGGCAGATGATCGATACTGACCGCCTGGGCGAGTACCTGCAGCGGCGCTACCCCGACCGCCACGCTGTGCAAAATGACAAGGCGTTGTACGGCTATGCCCAGGAGTTGCGCCAACGCTACCTGCGCACCGCCCCACCCCTGGACAAGGTGCTGTTCGACAACCGCCTGGACCTCACCCACCGGGCGCTGGGCCTTAACACTGCGGTGTCGCGGGTGCAGGGGGGCAAGCTCAAGGCCAAGAAGGAAATCCGCATCGCGTCGCTGTTCAAGGAAGCCGCGCCGCAGTTTCTGCGCATGATCGTGGTGCACGAGCTGGCGCACCTGCGCGAGCGCGACCATAACAAGGCCTTCTACCAGCTGTGCCAGCACATGGAGCCGGACTACCACCAACTGGAACTCGACCTGCGCATCTACCTGACGTACCGGGAACTGCCAGGCAACTGTTAAGGACCACGCAGCATGGAAGTGAGCAAGACCAAGAGCAGCTTCTACCGCCGCCTGTACGTGGCCTGGCTGATCGACAGCCAGACCGCGACCAGCGTGCCCGCCCTGATGGAGGCGACCGGCATGCCGCGGCGCACCGCCCAGGACACCATTGCCGCACTGGCCGACCTGGACATCGCCTGCGTTTTCGAACAGCAGCCAGGGGCGCGTAACCATGCCGGGCACTACCGTATACAGGACTGGGGAGCGATTGACCGGCAGTGGATTGGCCGCCATTTGCAGCAGTTGCGCGAGGTGCTGGGTTACCCCTGAGTGGCATGCGCCGCCCAGCACTTTGCATATGAAAAATCCAGGCTTCGGCCAGAATAGAGGCTAAATGACACTATTGGCCGCTGCCCTCGCCAGGCGCTTTGTGTAAGCTCAGCCGCAGTGTGCCCCTCCACGGCGAAAGGACTTGAACATGCGGCCATTGCTTTGTGTGCTCGGGTTGTTGGCAATGACAGTGGCGCTGCCCGCCACCGCACACGGCAAACTGCGTCTGGTGGCGGACCGCTGGCCGCCGTTCACCGATGCCAGCTTGCCCGGTGGGGGGCTGGCAACCAGTATCGTCACCACCGCGCTGGCCCGGGCCGGCTATAGCAGCGGCTTCGAAGAAGTGCCTTGGTCGCGGGCGCTGCTGGGCGTGAGCGAGGGGCGTTACGACGTGCTGATCAATGCCTGGTACAACGACGCGCGCACCCAAAGCGGGCTGTTTTCAAAAGCCTATCTCACCAACCGCATTCGCCTGCTGGAACGCAAGGGCAGCAGTTTTCGCTATCAGCGCATGGCCGACCTGTACCCCTATAGCATCGCCGTGGTTCGCGACTACGCCTATTCGGCCGAGTTCGACAGCGATCCACGGCTGCACAAGGTTCCCGTAAGCACCTTTTCGTCAGCTGTGCGCATGCTGGCGGCAGGGCGGGTGAGCCTGGCGATAGAGGACGAGTACGTGGCCCGGTATCACCTGCAGCGCGAACCCGAACAGGTGCGCGACACCGTTACCCTGGTGGAGCCGCCGCTTGCCGAAAACACCTTGCACATCCTGGTCAGCCTCAAGCACCCCGAGCATGCACGCATCGTCGCCCGGTTCGAGCGGGCGATCGCGGCGATGAAGGCGGACGGCAGCTACGAGCAACTGCTTCACCGATACGGGTTATGACCCCCGTCAAAGGGCCGGTGCATCTTTCTTCATCAAGTGTGCAGCCAGGGTGCGCAACGGCCCCAACTGGCGGCAGATCAACGCCAGTTGGGTTTGCACCAGCCTTTGATGCTCATCCACGTCCTCGGGCATCTGCTCCAGGGCATTGGCCAGGGCTTCTTCGGCATCGCTGTGAATGTCTACCGGCAACCCCGCCGAGAGGCCGTTGGCGATTTCGTCGAGGCTGTTGGCCAGGCTACCGCCTGCGCCTTCGATCAGTTGCTCCTGCACTTCGGCCGGCAGGGCTGTGTCGCGGTGGGCGCCCAGCCCGGAGAGGTAGCTGAGCAACGTGTGGGACAGCACCAGGAAGCGGAAGCCCACGTCCGCTTCCTTGCGGAAGTGCCCAGGCTCCATGAGCATGTTGGCCAGGGTGGTGGACAGCGCTGCATCGGCGTTGTGGGCGTTGCGCCGTGCCAGGCGATACGCCAGGTCATCGCGCTTACCGTAGGCGTACTGCTGCATGATCTGGCGCAGGTACACGCTGGCGCAGGCCAGGGTGTTGGCCAGCGCCTTGTTCAGCCGCCGCCCCTGCCAGTCGGGCAGGAACAGGAATACCGCCATGATGGCGATCAGGCTGCCCACCAGGGTGTCGAACAGGCGCGGCAGGAACAAACCATAACCGTCGCCGATCTGGTTGAAGCAGAACAGCACCATCAGGGTGATCGCGGCAGTGGCCAGGGTATAGCGGGTGGTACGGTTGACGAAGAACACCACCCCGGCCACCACGGCGAACAACGACTGGATGACCGGGTTGGGGAACAGGTCGAACAGCGCCCAGCCGACGGTCAGGCCAACGGCAGTCCCGATGATCCGCTGCACCAGCTTGCGCCGTGTTGCACCGTAGCTGGGCTGGCACACGAACAGGGTGGTGAGGATGATCCAGTAGCCCTGGGTAGGGTGAATGAGGTGCACCATGCCGTAGCCGATCGACAGCGCCAGCGGCAGGCGCAGCGCATGGCGGAACACCAGGGACGTGGGCGTCAGTTGCGTACGCAGCCGCTTCCACACGTCCTTGAGGGTGCGCGGCGAGCGGTCCAGCAGGCTGCTGTCGCTGGCGTCCGCCAGGCTGTCCGGGTTGCTGGCCGCACTGAGCAGGCGGTCCAGCGTGGCCAGGTTAGCCGCCAGCGCCCGCAGTGAGCGCAGCAGCCCGCGCCAGGCCGGGTTGTTCTGGTTGCGCAGGTACTCCAGCGACGCGTTGAGGTCTTCGAGTGCCTCGGCAAAGCCGCTGGCCAGCACGAACGGCTGGCGCAGGCGTATCGAACGGGCCAGTTCCTGGCAGGACGAGCCTTGTTTGCGCAGCAGCCGCTGGCAGCGGAACATCACGTCGCTGTGGAAAAACGCCTCGGTCAGGGCGTTGTAAGGGTAGTGCGAGGCGCTGACCCTTTCGTGGATGTCCTGCGCCAGGAAATACAGCTTGAGGTAGCGGCTGACCTTGGAGTTGGGCTGGCTGTTGCCCACCCGGTGCAGAATGATTTCCTTGGCGGCGTTCAGCGCCGCCACTACCTTGCCGTTCTGCTGGGCCAGCTCCAGGCGGCGGGCCTCTACATCCAGGGTGCGGATGGGCTCGAACAGGCTGGCCTTGAGCTTGAGGTAGGTGCCTAGCTCGAAATACAGCTTGGCCAGGCTTTGCTGCACCGGCTGGTTGGAAAACAACGCCTGCCACAGCACGGACAGCAGCCCATACCAGGCGGCGCCGGCCACCAGCAGCATGGGCTCGTGCCAGAAGTCCGTCACCATGCCACCGCGCTGGTCCACCCCGATCATGGTGTAGACGGCGGTAATCAAGGTGGCAGAGGCGATAGCGCCATAACGCTCGCCCAGCGCGCCCAGCATGGTCAGCGCGAACGCGGCCAGGGCGAGTGCGGTCACGAACAGCAAGGGGTAGGGGAACAACAGTTCCACGGCCAGGGCGGCAATGGCAAAGCACACCAGGGTGACGGCCAGGGCACTCAGGCGGCCCTGCCAGCTGTCGTCGGTCTCGGCCAGGGCGCTGGCGATAATGCCGAGGAACAGCGGGATCAGCAGGCCCATTTCGTTCTGGTGCCAGCACAAGGCCAGGCTGCCGGTGAGGGCGATGGTTACCCGGATGCTGTAGCTGAACTTATCCTGGCCCCACAGGCGACGCAGTGACTGACGCAACGAGCTCGATGACATGATGGCCTGCTAGGCAGTGATCGAATGAATGCATTGAGCACGGACCAGCAAGAAGCGTTCCGTGCTGCGCAATGAATTCTACTCTACACGAACTGCGCTGCGGCATTGGCCGAGGCCCAGGCCCACTGGAAATTGAAACCGCCCAGGTGGCCGGTCACATCCAGCACTTCGCCAATGAAGTACAACCCCGGGCTCTTGAGCGATTCCATGGTCTTGGACGACACCTCGCGGGTGTCCACCCCGCCCAGGGTTACCTCGGCGGTGCGGTAACCCTCGGTACCGGCCGGCACCACCTGCCAGTTGGCCAGCGTGTCGGCGATGTGCTGCAGCTCGGCCGGGGTGTACTGCTTCATGGGCCTGGAGCTGAACCACTGCTCGGCCAGCAGGGTGGCCAGCTTGCGGGTGAACACATCGCCCAGCACCGTCTTGAGTTCGGCGTTGGCGCGTTCGGCCTGCATCTGTTGCAGCCAGCCCAGTGCGTCGCGGTCGGGCAGCAGGTTGATCTCGACGGTGTCGCCGGCTTCCCAGAACGATGAAACCTGCAGGATGGCCGGGCCACTCAGGCCTCGGTGGGTAAACAGCAGGTTCTCGCGGAAGCTGCTGCCGTTGCAGCTGGCTGTGCAGTCCAGCGAGGTGCCGGACAGCTCGGTGCACATGGCCTTGAGTTGCGGCTCGGTGATGGTGAACGGCACCAGGCCGGCGCGGGTGGGCAGCAGCGTGTGGCCGAACTGGCGCGCTACCTGGTAGCCAAACCCGGTGGCACCCAGCGTGGGGATGGACAGGCCACCCGTGGCGATCACCAGGGACTGGCAGGCGAAAGTGCCGCCGCTGGTTTGCAGCCGGTAGCCGCTTTCGGTTTTCTCGACCTGCTCGATGCTGGTGTGCATGCGGATTTCGGCACCGGCTTCATCGCACTCCGCCAGCAGCATGTCGAGGATGTCGCTGGCCTTGTTGTCGCAGAACAGCTGGCCGAGCTTTTTCTCGTGGTACGCCACGCCATGCTTGCAGACCAGCTCGATGAAGTCCCACTGGGTGTAGCGGGCCAAGGCTGATTTGCAGAAGTGCGCGTTGTGCGAAAGGAAGTTGCCCGGCTCGGTGTACAGGTTGGTGAAGTTGCAGCGCCCGCCGCCGGACATGAGGATCTTTTTGCCGGGCTTGTTGGCGTGGTCGAGGACCAGCACCTTGCGGCCACGGCGGGCGCTGAGCTGGGCACACATCAAGCCGGCGGCGCCGGCGCCGAGAATGATTACATCGGTGGAGTGCACGTTCTGAACCTTCAGAGTTGAAATGCCAAGCCCTGTGGGGCCTTACAAAATACGGACTTTCAGGGACCGACCCTTGATCTTGCCGCTGTTGAGCCGCTGCATGGCCTGCTTGGCCAGTGCCCGTTCCACGGCAACGAATGCCTGGAAGTCGAAGATGGCGATTTTACCGACCTGCTTGCCCGGGATGCCCGCATCCCCCGTCAGCGCACCCAGAATGTCGCCCGGGCGCAGCTTGTCCTTGCGCCCGGCGGCGATGCACAGGGTGCTCATGACTGGCAGCAGCGGCTCGCCGCCCTTGTTCTTCAGGCTGTCCAACTGGTCCCAACGCAGCGGGCTGTTCTGCAAGGCTTCAATGGCCTGGGCCCGGTGGCCCTCGGCCGGCGCTACCAGGCTGACGGCAATGCCCTTCTCGCCGGCACGGCCGGTGCGGCCCACCCGGTGCACGTGGATCTCGGCGTCGCGGGCCAGCTCCACGTTGATGACCATGTCCAGGCCGTCGATGTCCAGGCCACGGGCTGCCACGTCGGTGGCCACCAGGACCGAGCTGCTGCGGTTGGCGAACAGGGTCAGCACCTGGTCGCGGTCACGTTGCTCCAGGTCGCCGTGCAGCGCCTGGGCGACGATGCCCTTGGCGGTGAGGTGGGCGACCACATCCTCGCATTGCTGCTTGGTGAAGCAGAAGGCCACGCAGGACTGCGGGCGATAGTGGCCCAGCACGCGGGTCACCGCCTCCAGGCGCTGCTGGGGGTCGATCTCGATGAAGCGCTGTTCGATCTGGTTGTCGGTGTGCAGGCTCTCGACCTTCACCTGCTGCGGGTCACGCATGAAGTCTGCCGCCAGTTGCTTGATGCCGGCCGGGTAGGTGGCCGAGAACAGCAGGGTCTGGCGACGTGCCGGGGTCTTGCCGATGATGCTGGCGATGGCATCGAAGAAGCCCATGTCCAGCATGCGGTCGGCTTCGTCCAGCACCAGTGTGTTGAGCCCGCTGAGCACCAGGGTGCCTTTGTCGAGGTGTTGCTGGATACGCCCCGGCGTGCCGACGATGATGTGCGCGCCATGCTCCAGCGAAGCGATCTGCGGGCCCAGGGACACCCCGCCGCACAGGGTGAGGATCTTGATGTTGTCCTCGGCCCGCGCCAGGCGGCGCAGCTCTTTGGCCACCTGGTCGGCCAGCTCGCGGGTGGGGCACAGCACCAGGGCCTGGCAGCCAAAATAGCGCGGGTTGATGGGGTTGAGCAGGCCGATGCCGAAGGCGGCGGTCTTGCCGCTGCCGGTCTTGGCCTGGGCGATCAGGTCCTTGCCTTTGAGAATGACCGGCAGGCTCTGGGCCTGGATGGGCGTCATCGAGGCATAGCCCAGGGCGTCCAGGTTGGCCAGCATGGCGGAAGACAGCGGCAATGTGGCAAAGGCGGTGGAGTCGGTGGTCACGAGGCGGGCCTGCGGTGCGAAGCGAAAAATGCCGCACAGTCTACCAGCCTCGATGCCATTCCCCCTAAGACTCCATGTGCTGTTCCGGACGACGGGCACGCCTTCCGTCCGTGGGCGCCAGCTGCAGGAAAATCGCCGCAGCCAGCATGGCCATGACGCCGATGGTGAAGAACGTCAGCTGGAAGGCGCCAAGGGTGGTTTCAACGCCTTCGGCGCTGCCCGCCGCCGTGAACCCGCCCAGCAACGCGCCAGCACAGGCAACACCCAGGCTCAGCGACAACTGTGCCACCACCGACAGCAGGCTGTTGCCGCTGCTGGCGCTGGCATCGTCAAGGTCGATCAGCGTTACCGTGTTCATGGCGGTGAACTGCAGGGAGTTCACCGCCCCCAGCAGGCCCAGTTGCACCAGCAGCAGCCAGTAGGGCGTCTGCTCGTCTACAAGGCCCAGGCCGGCCAGCAGCAGCCCCAGCAGCAACGTGTTGCCGGTGAGGATGATGCGGTAGCCCAGGCGCTCGATCAGCGGCCGGGCGATGGACTTGGCGAGCATGGCGGCGGCGGCCAGCGGGATCATGCTCATGCCGGCCTGGGCCGGCGAGTAGCCAAGCGCCACCTGCAGCAGCAACGGCACCAGAAACGGCAGGGCACCGCTGCCCAGGCGGGCGAACAGGTTGCCGAGGATGCCGATGGCAAAGGTACGCACGCGGAACAGGCTGGGTGAGAACAACGGCTCCGGGTCGCGCCCGGCGCGCAGCCAGTACGCCGCCAGGCAGGCCATGCCGGCGAACAGCAGCAGCATCACCCGCAGGTGGGGCAGGTGCAGCTCGCCCAGGCCTTCCATGGCGATGGTGATCAGCACCATCGCCGCGCCAAACAGCACAAAGCCCGGGCCGTCGAAGGTGGTGCGCTCAGCGCCGCGCAGGTCGGGGATGAACTTCCATACCGCATAGCAGCCAATCAGGCCTACCGGCAGGTTGAGCAAGAAGATCCAGTGCCAGCTCAGGATTTCCACCAGCCAGCCGCCCACCGTGGGGCCAAGCAACGGGCCGAGCAGGCCGGGGATGGTGATGAAGCTCATGATCCTTACCAGCTCGGTGCGCGGGTATGCGCGCAGCACCACCAGCCGGCCAACCGGCAGCATCAGCGCCCCGCCCAGCCCCTGCACGATGCGCGCGAAAATCAGGAAGCCCAGGCTGTTGGCGACTGCGCACAGCAGCGAACCGAAGCTGAACAGCAAGATGGCACTGAAGAAGATGCGCTTGGTGCCGAAGCGGTCGGCGATCCAGCCCGAGGCCGGGATCAGCAGGGCGACGGTGAGCATGTACGAGATGATCACCCCCTGCATGCGCAGGGGGTCTTCGGCCAGGGACCGGGCCATGGCTGGCAGCGCGGTGTTGAGGATGGTGCCGTCCAGCGACTGCATGAAGAAGGCAATGGCCACCACCCACGGGATCCAGCGGGCGGTGACAGGGTCCAGCGGGGTGCGTTCGGGCATGACGTCCTCGTTTGTCGTTACCGGCCGCATTGCGGGGCTGTGGCGCACGCCCGTGTGGCGGTGGGCTTGCCCGCGATGAGGCCGCTAATGCCAGTCACAATGTCAGGTTAAGCCCTTTGACCAGTGCCCCCGGCAAATGACTCGATCCGGTACTGCGCTGCCCATAGGTACTGGTCGACAGGATCATCTCCCGCTCCTGGGTCAAGTCTTCCAGTTGGCTGCCCAGCAAACTGTACAGGCTGTCGTCGAAGCGCATGGTATTCACCGGCCCCTGTATCGCCCCGTTCTCGACCCAGAACGTGGCAAAGCGGGTTAGCCCGGTCATGCGCGCTGCGGGCAGGTCGGAGTAGTTCAGGTACCACAGGTTGCTGATATACAGGCCGGTGCCGAGGCGCTGCAGTACCGCTTCGCTGGGCAGGTTCCCGCCGGCCATGCTCAGTGCACAGTGCGATTCGTAGCTGTCGGCGCCATTGGCCACCCGCTGGAACTCTGCGGCGCTGCGTGCACTGGTCAACTGCTGGCGGGCCTTGCCGTGCTGAATCAGCGGCACGTCCATGCGCGGCGAGCCTTCATCGGAAAACGCCGGGCTCAGCGAGCCGCTGACCTGCTCGCTGAAACTCACCAGCGGGCTCAATTGCCCATCGCCGTTGTACAGGCGCTGCAGGGCACTGTTACCGGTGGCCAGGGCCTGGGCCGAAAAGCCTCCCCAGCACAGCATCCCGGCAATTTCGTCCATGGCTGCAGGCGCGAGGTACGCACGATAGCTGCCAGGCTTGAGGGTAATGGCCGGATGGCCCAAAAAGCCCAGCTGGTCACGGGCCTGGCGTAGGCGGTGGGTGAAATCACCCGCATTCCAGGCTTGCCCGGCATAGTTGGCTTTGACGGCCTGGCCATTCTCGTGGAACAGGCTCCAGTCCATGTTGAAACTGTTGGCCTGGTGCCAGCCGAAGGCGCCGAACGAGCTGGCAAAGCCACGGTACACAGGGCCGGCGGCATAGATACCGACCAGGTCCAGGTCACCTGCCTCGCGTTCGATCAGCGCCAGTACTTCATCAAGCGCCGGCAGCGGTGCTGCCTGGCAGCTCAGGCTATTCCAGGGGGCGGTGTTCAGTTGCAGATACGGGTCTATTGGCAGCAGGGGTAGCGTCTGGCGTAGCAACTGCATGGCAGCCTCCAGCCGCTGGCTGTCTACCTGTGCCTCCCCGCTCAGGGTGACCAACTGCTCGGCCTGGCGGCCGTCGCGGATCAGCCGCAGGTGCGCGCTGGCCTGGCTTACATCTCCCGCCTGGCGCACCTTGGCGTGGTTCAAACGCACAAATCGAGACTGCTCGGCGCTGTAGCCGAGGGTGAATTGCTCGCCGGCGTGCAGGGCGTTGTGCGCCACCCCCACCAGGGCTTCGAAAGCATGTTGCATCAGGCCTGCCCTCCGAACACGTCGATTTGGCGGAACACGCAGGCTGGCGCCGCATGGCCCACCCTTACCACCTGGTTAGGCTCGCCCTTGCCGCAATTGGGCGTGCCCAGCACCTGGAACGTGCTGCGGTCGCCGACGGCGGCCAGGTTGCGCCAGAACTGCGTCGAGATACCGCGGTAATTGGGGTTCTTGACGATGCCCTTGAGCTCGCCGTTCTCGATCAGTTGCCCCCATTCGCAGCCGAACTGGAATTTGTTGCGGGCGTCATCGATCGACCAGGAGCGGTTGGTGCGCATCAGGATGCCGTGCTCGATACCCTGCACCAGTTGTTCCAGTGACCGATCACCCGGCTCGATGTTCAGGTTGGCCATGCGGTCGATGGGCGCCCTGTTCCAGCTACAGGCACGGCTGTTGGCAACGCCCTCCAGGCCAGAGCGGTACTGGGACAGCGCGCCCCCCAGCGGGCGCAGCAACACGCCGTCACGGATCAAGAACTGCTTGGTTGCCGGGGTGCCGTCGTCATCGAAACCATAGCTGGCCAGTTCTTCGCTTATGGTCGGATCGAAGGTCACGTTCAGCAATGCCGACCCGTATTGCAGGTGGCCAAAATCACTGGCTTTTATGAAGCTGGTGCCCGCGTAGTTGCGCTCATCGCCCAGGATGCGGTCCATTTCCAGGGGGTGGCCGATGGACTCGTGAATCTGCAGCATCATCTGGTCGGGCATCAGCAACAGGTCACGCTGGCCTTCAGGGGTATTGGGCGCCAGCAGCAGTTGCAGGGCCTGGTCGGCTACCCGCTGGGCTGCGCCTACCAGGCCGCAACGCTCGACGACCTCGAAGCCACCCTGCTGGCCGAAGTTTTCCCGGCCCAGGCTGCGGCTCTGGCTGTCCTGGCCATCGCTGGCGGTGACGCTCAGGCCGGGGAACAGAAAGCGTTGAGCATGGCGCAGTTCGGCGCCAGCAGAGTTCAGGTAGGTTTGCTCCACCACACTCACGCCCAGGCTGGCTTGCCAGTCCACCAGGCGCTCATCGGCGGGCACGCTGGCTGACTCTGCCGCGAGCAGGGCCAGGCAGTTGGCAAGGGAGGGTATGGCCTCATCGAAATGGGGCGAGACAACGTCATGCTGCCCAGTGGGAACGGCCTGCCCGCGCAGGTCGAGCAGGCTGTGCCGGGCGATTTGCCGCGCCAGCGCCTCGGCCTGTTCCAGTGCACGCTGCAGGCCTGCCTGGCTGAGGTCGGCAGTGGCGGCGTAAGCCTCTACTCCAGCCACCCGTGCGGTCAGCATGGCGCCTTCGTCCTGGCTGAAAAACGGTGGTTCGGCTACGTTGCGCCGCACCGACAGCGCCTGGTGCGACTGTTTGACGTGACGCAGGGAAAACACCTCGGCCGAACTGCGCAGCGCGGCGAAGCGCTGGCGCAGCAAGGCGCTGGAATCGAACATGGGCAGGCCTCCGTTTGCGCGGTGGCTCCCCCTTAGAACCACTCATCCTGCATGCCGAGGCAGGTCGCATCGCGGGCCTCGAGCAGTGCCAGGTCATTATGGCAGCCAGGCACCTCCCAGGTCAGGAAATAACGCGCCGCCTGCAACTTGCCCCGGTAGAAGTCGCGGTCACCGTCATTCCCCTTCAATAACCCGAGCTCGGCGTGGATGGCTTGCTCCAGCCAGCGCCAGCCGATCACGCAATGGCCGAACACTTTCAGGTACAGGGCCGAGTTGGCCAAGGCCTGTGCAGCGTGGCCCTGCGCGAGGTCGCCAAGCAGGGCCAGGGTTACCGCCTGCAGGCGGTTGACCAGGTGTTCGAGCGGCTCGCGCAGCGGGTCCAGGTTGGGGTGGTGGCTGGCGCGTTCGCCGGTGGCTGCCACCAGGCGCATCAGTTGCTTGAGGCCGGCGCCGTTGTGCTGCGCCAGCTTGCGGCCGAGCAGGTCGAGTGCCTGGATGCCTTCGGTGCCTTCGTGAATCGGGTTCAGGCGGTTGTCGCGGTAGTACTGCTCCACGGGGTACTCACGGGTGTAGCCGTGGCCGCCCAGTATCTGCACCGCCAGCTCGTTGGCCTTGAGGCAGAAGGCAGAAGGCCACGACTTGACCACAGGGGTGAGCAGGTCGAGCAACTGCTGGGCCTGCTCGCGTGTAGCCTGGTCGCGGGCTGTGTGGGTATCGTCGAACAGGCGCGCCGCATACAGCCCCAGGTCGAAAGCGCCTTCAACGTAGGCCTTCTGTGCCAGCAACATCCGCCTCACATCGCTGTGGGCGATGATGGGCACGGGTGGGGTGTGCGGGCTCCTGTCTTCCAGTGGCCGGCCCTGGGGGCGCTGGCGGGCATATTCCAGTGAATACAGGTAGCCCGCGTAGCCTAGCATCACAGCGCCCATGCCCACGCCGATGCGGGCTTCGTTCATCATCTGGAACATGCAGGCCAGGCCTTGGTGCGGCTGGCCGACCAGGTAGCCGACGCACTGGCCGTTGTCGCCGAAGTTGAGCGCGGTGGAGGTGGTGCCACGCCAGCCCATCTTGTGGAACAGCCCTGCCAGCAGCACGTCGTTACGCGGGCCCAGGCTACCGTCGGGGTTGACGCGGAACTTGGGCACGATGAACAGGGAGATACCTTTCACCCCGGGTGGGGCGTCCGGCAGCTTGGCCAGCACCATGTGCACGATGTTTTCCGACAGCGCGTGATCACCGCCGGAGATGAAGATCTTGTTGCCCTTGAGGCGGTAGCTGCCATCGCCCACCGGCTCGGCGCGGGTGCGAATATCGGCCAGTGACGAGCCTGCGTGAGGTTCGGTCAGGGCCATGGTGCCAAAGTAGCGGCCTTCGATCATGGGTTGTAGAAACAGCCGCTTCTGTTCCTCGTTGCCGAAACTCTCGATCAGGTTGGCGGCGCCCATGGTCAGGAAGGGGTAGGCAGTGGTGCCGGCGTTGGCCGCCTGAAAGTGGGCAAAGCAGGCCTGTGACACCAGGCTGGGCAGTTGCATGCCGCCGGCTTCGAAATCCCTGTTGGCGTTGAGAAAGCCTGCCTGGAGAAAGGCGTCGACGGCGGGTTTGACCTCGGGAATCAACTCGGCGCAGCCGTTCACATAGCGCGGTTCGTTTTCATCGGCCTTGCGGTTGTGCGGTGCGAAGCATTTCTCGGCAATGGTGCGCGCCGTGGTCAGCGCCGCGTCGAAGGTTTCGCGGCTATGCTCGGCGAAACGCGGGCGCTGGGTGAGGGCTTCGGCGTCGAGGACTTCGTAGAGTTCGAAGGTGAGGTTGCGGGAGCTGAGCAGGGTCTCGGGCATGGTCGCGGTCCTGAGGCGGAATGCGGCGAGTGTAGGGGGGTGGTTATGGGAGGGACAGGTTAATAGGTGTGGGTGATATGGGTTTAGAACGTAGTAGCGGTATGCCGGTGCTTGCCGTGGTGTTTTCTGCGCTTGTGAGATCGAGCGCCGCCCGCGCGGCGCATCGCGAGCTGCGCTCGCTCCTACGTTTGTTGCGGGCCAGTTATGCCTGTGTCAGAGGCGTTACTGGCCCCAGACCGTAGGAGCGAGCGCAGCTCGCGATGCGCCGCGCGGGCGGCGCTTGATCTCACAGGCGCTGAACATCTCAACCCATACGCCCATAAACAAGGAGAGCCGAAGCTCTCCTTTTTTTACCAGCAGCGATCAACCAATAGTCATCAAACTGGCATTACCGCCCGCCGCCGCAGTGTTCACACTCACCGCCCGCTCAATCACCAGCCGCTCCAGCGCAATCTGGTGATCCCCGCTGGACAGCCCATGTACCCCCACGATGGCCCCGGCGCGCTTGGCGACCTGCTGGCACACCCCGCGCAGCTGGTCCGAGTCACCATGGTGGATCACGGCGTCGAACGCCACGTCATCCTTGCTCCAGTCCGCGGTCAACCGGACCTTGTCCTGCAGCTCGCGCGGCAGGCGATTGCGCAGGGCCTTGCCGGGTTCGCTGTCGGCCCACACAGCCGAACTGCCCACCGCCAGCACCGCAGCAAGCTGCGCGAGCAGGTCGGCCTCGTTGTCGGCCAGGCACAGCACATGCTCGCGAGGCAGGATGGTGTAGGTGTTGCGTTCGCCGGTCGGGCCAGGCAGCAGGCGTGCGATGCCGCTTTGCGACTGGGTGGCGAACTGGCTGCACAGCGTGGCCAGCTCGCTCAGCTGGTTGCTTTGTGCCCAGGCCTTCAATGCATGCAACGGCTTGACCAGTTGCCCATGCAGCGCACGGTCAGGCTTGCCGTCGCCGTCCTGCTGCTCGAAGTGCTGGCCGATGGCATCTGCCGGGCGGGTCGACAGCAGGCGGTACAGGTACAGCGGGCCACCCGCTTTCGGGCCGGTGCCCGACAAGCCTTCACCACCGAATGGCTGTACCCCGACCACGGCACCGACAATGTTGCGGTTGACGTACATGTTGCCGGCGTTGGCGCTTTCCACCACCTTGGCGATGGTTTCGTCGATACGGGTGTGCACACCCAGTGTCAGGCCGTAGCCGGAGTTGTTGATCTGCTCGATCAGCTGGTCCAGGTTGCGCCGGTTGTAGCGCACCACGTGCAGCACCGGGCCGAAGATCTCGCGCTTGAGCTCGTCGAAGCTGTCCAGCTCGATCAGGGTTGGCATCACGAAGGTGCCGCGCTTGAGCTCGGTGGCATCGGCGATGGCGACCTGGTACACCGCGCGGCCTTTCTCGCGCATGCCCTGGATGTGCTTCTCGATACCCGCCTTGGCTTCGCCGTCGATCACCGGGCCGATATCCACGGCCAGGCGGTCCGGGCAGCCGAGGCGGCTTTCAGCCATGGCGCCCTTGAGCATTTCGATCACGCGGTCGGCGCAGTCTTCCTGCAGGCACAGCACGCGCAGGGCAGAGCAGCGCTGGCCGGCGCTGTCGAAGGCCGAGGACACGACGTCGATCACCACCTGCTCGGTCAGCGCCGATGAATCCACGATCATCGCGTTCTGGCCGCCGGTTTCGGCAATCAGCGGAATCGGCCGGCCCTGGTTGTCCAGGCGCCCGGCCACATTGCGCTGCAACAGGCGGGCGACCTCGGTGGAGCCGGTGAACATCACCCCTTTGACCCGCTCGTCGCCCACCAAGCCGGCGCCCACGGTTTCGCCGCGACCTGGCAGCAGCTGCAGCACACCTTCCGGGATGCCTGCTTCCAGCAGCAGGCGAACGGCCTGGGCGGCGATCAGCGGGGTTTGCTCGGCTGGCTTGGCCAGCACCGGGTTGCCTGCTGCCAGGGCTGCCGCCACTTGCCCGGTGAAGATTGCCAGCGGGAAGTTCCATGGGCTGATGCACACCACCGGGCCCAGCGGGCGGTGGGCGTCGTTACTGAACGCGTTGCGCGCCTGTACGGCGTAGTAACGCAGGAAGTCCACCGCTTCGCGCACTTCGGCAATGGCGTTGGCGAAGGTTTTGCCCGCCTCGCGAATGAGCAGGCCCATCAGCGGCTGGATTTCGGCTTCCATCAGGTCGGCAGTGCGTTCCAGGATGGCTGCACGCTCGGCGGGCGGGGTGGCCTGCCAGATAGGCGCTGCATTCAGGGCGCACTGGATGGCGTTGTCCACGTCGGCGGTGGTGGCCTCCTGCACATGGCCCACCACATCGCGGTGGTCGGCGGGGTTCAGCACTTCAGCTACCGTACCCTCGCTGGCAGCGCAGGCCAGCAGTGGCGTGGCCTTCCAGTCATTGTTGGCGGTCGCCAGCATGGCGCAGGACAGCGACGCCAAACGGTGTTCGTTGGCCATGTCGATGCCCGCCGAGTTGTCACGCTCGCTGCCGTACAGTTCGCGCGGCAGTGGGATGCGCGGGTGCGGCAGGCCGATGCTGCCTTCCTGGGCCCCCATGCGCTCGATGCTCTGCACCGGGTCGGCCACCAGTTCCTGAATGGAGATGGAGTGGTCGGCGATACGGTTGACGAACGAGGTGTTGGCGCCGTTTTCCAGCAGCCGGCGGACCAGGTAGGCCAGCAGGGTTTCGTGCGTACCCACCGGGGCATACACCCGGCATGGCCGGTTCAGCTTGCCGTCGGCAATCTTGCCCACCACCTGCTCGTACAGGGGCTCGCCCATGCCATGCAGGCACTGGAATTCGTACTGGCCGGGGTAATAGTTCTGGCCAGCAATATGGTAGATAGCCGACAAGGTGTGGGCATTGTGGGTGGCGAACTGCGGGTAGATGGCCTCCGGCACGGCCAGCAGCTTGCGGGCACAGGCCACGTAGGACACGTCGGTGTACACCTTGCGCGTGTAGACCGGGTAGCCTTCCAGGCCTTCGACCTGGGCACGCTTGATTTCGCTGTCCCAGTAGGCGCCCTTGACCAGGCGGATCATCAGGCGGTGGCGGCTGCGCTTGGCCAGGTCGATGACGTAGTCGATCACGTACGGGCAACGCTTCTGGTAAGCCTGGATGACAAAGCCGATGCCGTTCCAGCCCGCCAGCGCAGGCTCGAAGCACAGGCGCTCGAGCAGGTCGAGCGACAGCTCCAGGCGGTCGGCCTCTTCGGCGTCGATGTTCAGGCCGATGTCGTATTGCTTGGCCAGCAGGGTCAGCGCCAGCAGGCGCGGGTACAGCTCATCCATCACCCGCTCGTACTGGGCGCGGCTGTAGCGCGGGTGCAGCGCCGACAGCTTGATCGAGATGCCAGGCCCTTCATAGATGCCGCGGCCATTGGAGGCCTTGCCGATGGAGTGGATGGCCTGCTCATAGGAGGCCAGGTACTTCTGCGCGTCGTGCTCGGTAAGGGCGGCCTCACCCAGCATGTCGTACGAGTAGCGGAACCCTTTGGACTCGAAGCGAGTGGCGTTGGCCAGTGCCTCGGCAATGGTTTCGCCAGTGACGAATTGCTCGCCCATCAGGCGCATGGCCATGTCCACACCCTTGCGGATCATCGGCTCGCCGCTCTTGCCGATGATGCGTGTGAGCGACGACGTGAGGCCTGCCTCGTTATGCGTGCTGACCAGCCTGCCGGTAAGCAGCAGGCCCCAGGTGGCGGCGTTGACGAACAGCGATGGGCTGTTGCCCAGGTGGGGCTGCCAGTTGCCGTTGCTGATCTTGTCGCGGATCAGCGCATCGCGGGTGCCCTTGTCGGGGATGCGCAGCAGGGCTTCGGCCAGGCACATGAGTGCCACGCCCTCTTGGGACGACAGCGAAAATTCCTGCAGCAGCCCCTGAACGATACCGGCGCGCCCGCCGGCGCTTTTCTGGTTACGCAGTTTTTCTGCGATGCCGGCGGCCATCTTGTTGGTGGCCTCGGCGAGTGGTGCGCTCAGGCGGGCCTGTTCCAGCAGCATGGGCACCACTTCCTGCTCGGGGCGGCGGTAGGCTGCAGTGATTGCCGAGCGCAGTACCGACTGGGGCAGGATGCTCTCGGCAAACTCCAGGAAGCACTGGTGGCCATGGTCGACCGGGGCGTCCCCGGCATCCTCTGCCAGGCCACTGGCCTGGCCGTTGATTTCGTTCAGGGTCGCGCCACCCTCGAGCTTCTCCAGGTAGTTGAAGATCGCCTGCTTGATCAACCAATGCGGCGTGCGGTCGATGGACTGCGCTGCGGCCTTGAGTCGTTCGCGGGTAGGGTCATCGAGTTTGACCCCAAGGGTGGTCGTCGCCATTTCTTATCCTCGTTATTGCCACGAATGTGGCGTCAGCTGGCGCCAAGATTATCCGCAGGGCGAACCGGGTGCAACCAGGTGCAACCCGAATTTCACGACAGCTGGGTGCAACTCGTCTGGCGGTCGTTTCCGAAGTTTCTGAAAGCGACATGAATCGTCGTTTCGTTCTAAAAATGCGCTTCCCATGCACTAAACAGGAGCAAAAAACAGGCTTTATCTGAAAATGCACGGGCAGGTGCAACTTGCAAATGAAAAATGGTTGCACCCCATTTGCGTTGTTGCATAGCATTCCCCGCCTGGGTGCAACCGCCTCGACCGGTTGCACATGAAATAACAACAAACACCAGGGCACACGTATGGGTAACCCAATCACGATCACGTTTGTGATCTACATCGCCGCAATGGTGCTGATCGGCTTTGCGGCCTACCGCGCCACTAAAAACCTTTCTGACTACATCCTGGGCGGTCGCAGCCTGGGCAGCGTGGTCACCGCGCTGTCTGCGGGGGCCTCCGACATGAGCGGCTGGCTGCTGATGGGCCTGCCGGGCGCCATCTACTTCGCGGGCCTCTCCGAAGCCTGGATCGCCATCGGCCTCACCGTGGGTGCCTACCTGAACTGGCTGTTCGTGGCTGGCCGCCTGCGCGTGCAAACCGAGCACAACGGCGATGCACTGACCCTGCCGGATTACTTCACCAGCCGCTTCGAAGACAAAAGCGGCCTGCTGCGCATCATCTCGGCCGTGGTCATCCTGGTGTTCTTCACCATCTATTGCGCCTCCGGCATCGTGGCCGGCGCCCGCCTGTTCGAGAGCACCTTCGGGATGTCCTACGAAACGGCGCTGTGGGCCGGTGCGGCAGCCACCATTGCCTACACCTTCGTCGGTGGTTTTCTGGCGGTGAGCTGGACCGATACGGTGCAGGCAACGTTGATGATCTTCGCGCTCATCCTCACCCCGGTGATCGTGCTGATCTCAACCGGTGGTTTCGACCAGACCTTCGCGGCGATCGAGGCGGTCAACCCGGCCAACTTCGACATGCTCAAGGGTGCCAGCTTCATCGGTATCATTTCGCTGATGGGCTGGGGGCTGGGCTACTTCGGCCAGCCGCACATCCTGGCGCGCTTCATGGCGGCCGACTCGGTGAAATCGATCGCCAACGCTCGCCGCATCTCCATGACCTGGATGATCCTGTGCCTGGTTGGCACCTGCGCCGTCGGTTTCTTCGGCATCGCCTACTTCTCCGCCAACCCGGAGCTTGCCGGGCCGGTTAACGAAAACCACGAGCGGGTGTTCATCGAACTGGCCAAGATCCTGTTCAACCCCTGGATTGCCGGTGTGCTGCTGTCGGCCATCCTGGCGGCGGTCATGAGTACCCTGAGCTGCCAGCTGCTGGTGTGCTCCAGCGCCCTGACCGAGGACTTCTACAAGGCTTTCCTGCGCAAGAATGCTTCGCAGGTGGAGCTGGTGTGGGTTGGCCGGTTGATGGTGCTGGCCGTGGCGTTGGTGGCCATCGCCCTGGCTGCCAACCCGGAAAACCGCGTACTGGGCCTGGTGGCCTACGCCTGGGCAGGCTTCGGTGCAGCGTTCGGCCCGGTGGTGCTGATGTCGGTGCTGTGGAAGGGCATGACCCGCAACGGTGCGCTGGCCGGCATCGTGGTTGGCGCTTTGACTGTCATCCTGTGGAAGCAGATTGACCCGTGGGGTCTGTACGAAATCATCCCAGGCTTCCTGCTGGGTACCCTCGCCATCGTGCTGTTCAGCAAGCTGGGCCGTCCGAGCCAGGCGATGGTGCAGCGCTTCGAAACGGCTGATGCTGCCTATCACGCCGAGAAGTAAGGCTGGCGCAGCGGTGCCGGCCTTGCCGTCGGCACCCACCAGCAGCCAGGCCTGACGCGGCCGGCAAGGCAAGGTAAACTTGCCGCCCGCGCAGGAGTTGCCATGAACTATCGTCACGCCTTCCACGCCGGCAACCATGCCGACGTCCTCAAGCACATCGTGCTGACCCGCCTCATCGCCCTGATGTCGCGCAAGGAACAGCCGTTCGCCTACATCGACACCCACGCCGGCCTGGGGTTGTATGACCTTCAGGGCGACCAGGCGAGCCGTACCGGTGAGTACCTCGACGGTGTCGCGCGCCTGTGGGGCCGTGACGACCTGCCGGTGATGGCTGCCGATTACCTCCGCATCATCAAGCGCCTGAACGCTGATGGCGAGTTGCGCTATTACCCCGGTTCCCCCGAACTGGCCCGCCGCCTGATGCGCCAGCAGGACCGTGCCCTGCTCAACGAGAAGCACCCTGAAGACGGGCCGCTGCTCAAGGAAAACATGAAGAAGGACCCGCGCGTGGTCGTGCACCTGGGCGAGGGCTGGCACGTGCCCCGGGCCCTGCTGCCGGTGCAGGAAAAGCGCGCGATCATGCTGATCGACCCGCCGTTCGAACAGGCCGATGAGCTCAAGCGCTGCACCAGCTCCATGAAAGAGGCAATTGGCCGCATGCGCCAGACGGTCGCGGCCATCTGGTACCCGATCAAGGACCAGCGCTCCCTTACCCGTTTCTACCAGGACCTGACCAGCACTGGCGCGCCCAAGCTGCTGCGGGTGGAGCTGTATGTGCACCACCAGGACAGCCCGCAGGGGCTCAATGGCTCCGGCCTTGCCATTGCCAACCCGCCTTGGGGGCTGGAGGAAGAGCTCAGGGAGCTGCTGCCCTGGTTGGCCCGCGAGCTGGCGCAGACGGCGGGTAGCTACCGCATGGACTGGTTGATCGCCGAGTAACGTGCCTGGCCTGCCGGCGATAGGGCCAGTTGGAATTCTTTGCGTTATAATCTCGCCTTTTAGCCGCCACCCGCCCCCGAGGCCGCTGGCGCATTTCTACAGAATGAAGAGGCTCATCCCTTGGCATTGACGATTCTTGGCCTGTCGGGCGCCCTTAGCCATGACCCTTCCGCGGCGCTGTACATCGACGGCAAGCTGATTGCCGCCGCCGAAGAAGAGCGCTTCGTGCGTGACAAGCATGCGAAGAACCGCATGCCCTACGAGTCGGCGAAGTTCTGCCTGGAGCAGGCCGGCATCAAGCCGTCGGACGTCGACGTGGTCGCCATCCCGTTCGCCCCCATCAGCCTGTTCGGCAAAGCCCGCTGGCATTACGCCAAGCGTTACTGGTACGCCCCGGACCGCGCCCTCGACGCCATCCTGATGGGCAACCGCCGCTACAAGCGCTACCGCAAGAAGATCGTCTGGTGCCTGGAGCAGCTGGGCTTCGACCCGAAAAAAATCAAGATCGAACCGGTCGAACACCACCTGGCCCATGCGTCCAGCGCCTACCACTGCTCGGGTTTCAAGGAAAAAACCGCGATCCTGGGCATCGATGGCAAGGGCGAATACGCCACGACCTTCTTCGGCTACGGCGAAAACGGCAAGATCCACAAGATCAAAGAGTTCTTCGACCCCGATTCCCTGGGTGGCCTGTACGGTGCGATCACCGAGTTCCTGGGCTTCGAGATGCTCGACGGCGAGTTCAAGGTCATGGGCATGGCGCCGTACGGCGACGCCAGCAAATACGACTTCTCGCGTTTGGCCAGTTTCGAGAACGGCGAGTTGGTGATCAACACCGAGTACGCCAACGTTATCGGCTTGCGCCGCCATAAAGAGAAGGGCAAGGGCTTCTATTTCTCGCCCAAGCTCATCGAATGGCTGGGGCCCAAGCGCGAAGGCGATATCGCCGACGAGCCGTACATCCACTATGCCGCCAGCATGCAGGCCTTGTTTGAAAAGATCGCCCTGCAGATGATCGACCACTACCTGGGCGACACCCTGCGCGAAACCGGCAAGCTGGCATTTGCCGGTGGCTGCGCGCTGAACGTCAAGCTCAACCAGAAGATCATCGCCCGCTCCGACGTCAAGGAGCTGTTCGTGCAGCCGGCCTCCGGTGATGCTGGTACCGCCGTGGGTGCTGCGGCCTACGTGTCCCACGCCCGCGGTGTGCCGGTAGAGAAGATGGAGCACGTCTACCTCGGCCCTTCGTATTCCAACGAAGACGTGATCGCCGCCTGCGCCCGTCACCCGAATGCGCCCAAGTGGCGCAAGCTGGACGACATGCCGCAGCGCATCGCCAAGATCATGGTCGAAGGCAACCCGGTGGCCTGGTTCCAGGGGCGCATGGAGTTCGGCCCGCGTGCCCTCGGTGGCCGTTCGATCATCGGTTGCCCGAGCGTGCCGGGTGTGGCCAACCGCATCAACGAGCAAATCAAGTTCCGCGAGCGCTGGAGACCCTTCTGCCCGTCGATGCTCGACACCGTCGCGCCGCAGATGATCAAGGTCGATCACCCGGCGCCGTTCATGACCTTCACCTTCGAAGTGGCCGAAGAATGGAAAACCCGTGTACCCGAAGTGGTTCACGAGGACGGTACGTCGCGTGCCCAGGTACTCAAGCGCGAGTACAACCCGCGCTACTACGACATGATGAAGGCTCTGGAAGACCTGACCGGCAACGGTGTATCGCTGAACACCTCGCTGAACCGCCGCGGTGAGCCGATGATCTGCTCGCCAACCGACGCCCTGAACATGTTCTTCGGTTCCGACCTGCAGTACCTGATCATGGAAGACATCCTGGTTGTGAAGGACGGCGCTGCCGCGTATGACCAGCCGCTCTGAACCGCGCATCCTGCAGTTCTGCCATGGCTATGACGGGCCGTTCCTGGACTGCGCCCGTCAGTACGCCAGCCTGTTCCAGGGCAGCGGCTACAAGGTCACTACCGTGTTCCTCACCGGTGCACCCGACCCACAGGTTGCGGCGGGCTGCGCCTCGGATGAAGTGCTGTTTCTGGGGTTCAGCTCCAAGGCCGTGCGTGGCCTGAAACTCGGCGCCATCCGCGCGCTGCGGCGCATTGCCGCCGAGCGCCAGTTCGCCTTCTGCATCGCCCACCGCTTCAAGCCCATCTATGTGGCCTTGCTGGCGACCGGTTTGCCGGTGATCGGCGTTCACCATGCTTTTGGTGATTATCAGCGCAAGGGGCGGCAGCTGTTCGCCAACCTGTTTGCCAAGCGCCTGAGCCTGCTGGGTGTGTCCGATGCGGTGCGTGACGACATGCGCCGCTGCCTGCCGAAGTGGCCGGCCGAGCGGATCCAGACCTTGTACAACCGCATCGATATCCAGGTCTTGCAGGCCGCCCTGGTGCCGCGCGCCGAGGCTCGTCAAGCCCTGGGCCTGGGCCCGCAGGCCTGGGTGGTGGGGAACGTCGGCCGCCTGCACCCCGACAAGGACCAGGCCACCTTGCTGCGCGGCTTTGCCCAGGCGCTGCCCGGGCTGCCGGCAGGTGCCCGCCTGGCGATCCTGGGCAAGGGGCGGCTGGAACCTGTGCTCAAGGCCTTGGCCAGCGAGCTGGGTATCGCCGGGCAGGTCGATTTTCTGGGCCAGGTGCCCGATGCGCGCCGGTATTTCCAGGCGTTCGATGTGTTCGCCCTCAGCTCCGACCATGAACCGTTCGGCATGGTCCTGCTCGAAGCCATGGTCGCCGGCGTGCCGGTGCTGGCAACCGCCTGTGGCGGTGCCCGCGAAGTGGTCGAAGGTGTGGGCATGCTGTTCCCGCTGGGTGACGCGGCGCAACTGGCCGAGGGCCTCAGGCACATGGCGCTGCTGGATGGCCAGCAACGCACGGCTTGCGCCGAACACATGTTGCAGCGCCTGGCGGAGCGCTTTTCTGACCAGGCGGTGCGCGAGGCCTTCTGGCAACTGCCCCAGGTGCGCGCGTTGGTGGAGGCCTGATGCTCAATCATGTAAAGGCCCTGCGCGAGCGCGGCTGGCAAGCCATCGACGGCGAAGCCTACGCCCAGGCCTGGGCGCGTTTTGGTGGCAGCGTCGCGACCCACCCACAGGTGGTGCAACAGCTTGCCGACCTGGCCGGTATCCCGGTGCGCTACCTGGGCTGGCACCAGGCCGGCGAGCTGAAGGCGGCCATCCCCACGTGGGGGCGGCACCTGGCGCTGTCCAAGGACGTGCTCAAGCGAGCCGGCAAAAAAGCCCTGTTCGACCTGGGCAATGCTGAAATCATCCTGCCCGCGGCGCCTGATGCCGGTGCCCCTTTGCGCCATGCCGTGCGTTACCTGTCCGAGCTGAACCAGGGCCGTTTCAGCGGCCTCAGGGTGCAGAAGGAGCAGTTGGCCATGGCCCGGGCGCCAGAAGACTTGTCCAAGAAGTTCCGCTACAACCAGCGCCGCGAACTGCGGTTGCTGGAAGAGGCGGGCGGTGTGGTACGGCCCATCAGCGATTTCAGCGCCCAGCAAATCGCCGACATGTACTGCGACCTGTTCCTGCGTCGCTGGGGCTTCCCGGCCACCGGCGCCCAGCAGATGGGTAAGGTGCTGGGGCGCTTGCACAACCTGTTGATTGGTTCGGTGCTGCTGCTGGGCGACAAACCCATTGCCATCCAACTGGTGTACCGCGTGGAGGCGCCAGAGTGGATCAGCGTCGAGTACATCAATGGCGGTGTCGACCCCGAAACAAAGGCCTTCAGCCCCGGCAGCGTGTTGAGCTTTCTCAATACCCAGGCCGCCTGGGAACACGCCCGCGCCCTCGGCAAGCCGCTGCGTTTCTCGTTCGGCCGGGCCGACCGCGAGTACAAGGACCGTTGGTGCAACCCTGTGCCGGTGTATCAGGCGTGAGCCGCAAGCAGCAGTTGCTCAAGCGCCACCGGCGCAACAAGCGCCTGGGGCTGTTGATGGCCCTGGTGGTGCTGGTTGCGCTGGGGGGCTTCATCTGGTGGCTGCCGCTGGTGCTGTTGCCGCTGCTGTGGGTCGCCCACGAAGCGTGGCTGGCCGACCACCTGTTCTATGGGGCAGGCGAGGACTATACCTACCGTTTCCCAGCGGCCGATGAAATCCCCGGCGTGAGCCTGCAGGGCGGTCGCCTGATGGCTGAGGGGTTGCAGCCGCATCACGACGGCACGTTGCTGTTGCAGGTAGTGCTGCGCTGTGGCGTGCTCGGGCGCCTGTTCGACCCAGGCGTGCGCATTCAGGGCCCACAAGGCGAAGACCTGCAGGTGTTCGAGCGGGGTGTGCGCGGTGTGCGCTTCGTGAACCTTACCGGCCTTGGCCAGGCGCTGGCGGACGGCAAGGTGACCCTGCGCGGCCGCCATTGCCGGTTGGTTGGCCAGCCCCGGCTGTGGGCGTTTGCCCAGGAGGATCTGCGGCGCAAGCGCGTCATGGTCATCGCGCCCCACGCCGATGACGCCGAGCTTGCTGCCTATGGCCTGTACAGCCAGGCCGACGAAGCCTGGGTGGTCACCCTCACGGCCGGCGAGATCGAAGCGGAGCACTACCAGGCCATGGGCCTCTCGGCTGTGGAGGCTGCGCGCCTCAAAGGCAGGCTGCGGGCCTGGGACAGCATCACCGTGCCGCGCTGGGCCGGGGTGCCAGAACGCAATTGTGTGCAACTGGGCTATTTCTGCCTGCAACTGCCTGCCATGCGCGATGCCCCGGCTTCACCTTTTGGCTCCCGTGAAGCCGACATGGCCGACACACGGCCGTTCCGCACGCTGAACCAACTGGCCCTGCCCGGCGACGATGGGGCGCCCACCTGGCACAACCTGCTGGCCGACTTGCGCGCTGTGCTGCGCGAGGCACGCCCGCAGGTCATCGTGATGCCCCACCCGGTCCTGGACCCGCACCCCGACCATGTGGCTGCCCAACAGGCGCTGCACGAGGCGTTGCAAGGGCTGGACTGGCAGCCTGAAACCCTGCTGGGCTACGCCAACCACCTGCACGACAACGACCGCTGGCCCATGGGCGACAGTGGCGCGGGCGTGGCCCTGCCACCCATGACCGGCGACCAGCCTGTAGGGCGGCCCTGCACACTGATGCTGGACGCACGCCTGCAGCGCGACAAGGCCATGGCGCTGGGTATGATGCATGACTTGCAGCCTCGGCCACCGTTCAAGCGGCGGCTGCGCCGTTTCATTCAGCGCTGGCTGGCCGGGCGGCGCCTGTCGCCGTATGGCGAAAATGAATTTTTCCGCAAGGCCGTGCGCCGTCACGAGCTGTTCTGGGTCTTGAAGGGCCGCCACCAGGGTGTTGATCGGGAAACCGTATGAAGCGCTACAAAGTCCTGCAACTGCAACCGGACTACAACATCAAGCAACACGACTTTGCCGACCTGGCCGAACAGATCTTCAAAGCGCTGCCGGCTGACCGGTTCGAAACCACCATGGCGTTCCTCAAGGGCCGGCCGCAAGCGGGCCAGCCGGTGAGCCGCGCTGACCATTCTGTGTATTTCGATTTCGCCGACAGCGCTCTCAAAGGCATGCGCCTCAAGGCTCTGTGGCAGTTGTACCGGTTTTGCCGGCGCGAGCGCTTCGACGTGGTGATCTGTAACCGCTTCAAGCCGGTAAACATGCTGTTGCAGCTCAACCGTTGGCTGAAGATTCCCCTGTGCATCGGTATTTCCCACGGCTTTGGCGAATACGACCGGTTTTATCGTCGGCGCCAGACACAACGGCTGATCGACCAGCACTGGCAGTTCGTGGGGGTATCGCCTGCCGTGAAGCAGTACCTGCTCGATTGCCGCTGCGGCTTCACCGACAGCAACACCCACGCCATCACCAACGCCATCGACACCGATCAGGCCACGGCCTTGCAACTGACGCGCACCGAGGCCCGTACGCAACTGGGCCTGGCCCAGGATGTGCGGCTGGTGGGGGCACTGGGCCGGCTGGTGCCTGTGAAGGGGCACACCTACCTGCTCCAGGCGTTCGCTGCGTTGAAGGGCAAGTACCCCAACGCACAGTTGGCCATCATTGGTGCCGGTCGCGAACAGGCGCGTCTACAGGCGGAAATCGAACGCCTTGGGCTGGCAGGCCGTGCGCACCTGCTGGGCTTCAGGGACAACGCCTTGCGTTATGTGCGGGCGTTTGACATCTGGGCCATGCCGTCGCTGGCAGAAGGCCTGGGCCTGGCGTTGCTCGAGGGCATGAGCGGGCGCTTGCCGGTCATCGCCAGCGATGTACCTGCCATGCTGCCGCTGATTACCGGCGCAGGCGGCGAAGTGATCAAACCGGCAGACGTGGCCAGCCTTACCGCCGCGCTGGACCGCTACCTGGCGCTGGATGACAACGCGCTGCAGGCCAAGGGCGAGCAGGCGTTCGACTACCTCAACCACAACCATGACATCACGGTGTTCCGCCAGCAGTACCTGGCGCTGATCGAGTCTGGCCTGGCTGCCAAGGAGGCAAAATGAGCGCCGAGCAAACCCTGGTGACGGTGATCATCGCATCGTACAACCACGGCCCCTACATCGAGCAAAGCATCCTCAGCGTGCTTAACCAGACCTACCCGCATATCGAATTGCTGGTGATCGATGACGGCTCGTCGGATGACAGTGTCGAGCGCATACAGCGCCTCCAGGCCCAGCATGGTTTCGACCTCCGCGTGCAGCGCAACCAAGGCCTCACGCAAACCCTGAATGACGCCATTGCCCGTGCCAGGGGTGAGCTTATTGCCCCGTTCGGCTCGGACGACATCATGATGCCGGACCGTATCGCCATCCAGGTGCAGTACATGGCCGACAAGCCCGAAGTGGGCATCTGCGCTGGCAACATCGAGCTGATCGACGCCCAGGGCGAACTGTTCCCTGAGGCCCGCCAGCGCCGTGACGTACCGTTCCGGCGCCTGGATTTCGAGGATATGTTCCTCGAGCGCAAACCGTACCCGCCCGCACCCACGCTGCTGATCCGCCGTGAGGCGCTGCAGAAGGTTGGTGGGTTTGACCCGGATGTGCGCCTGGAAGACCTGATGATCGAGCTGAAGGTGACCCACGCCGGTTACTTCATCGATGGCTTGAGCGTGGTCATGGCGCGCTACCGCAAGCACGCCAGCAACACCTACAAGAATCACCGTTTCATGATCGACAACATCCTGCGCACCTACGCCAAGTTCAAGGACCACCCGGCCTACGAAGAGGTGAAGTTCAAGGCCTTGAACTCGATGTTCCTCAAGGTGGCCAACCGTGATCGCAAGCTGGCCCGTGAGCTGTTGGCGCAGATCCCCCTGCGGGCCTACACACGCAAGACCTGGCGTGGCCTGGGGCGGTTGTTGTTCTCGCCGCTGGAAAAGGCCTGATCGGCCATGGGGTGGATTTCGCGTTACCTGGCGAAGCGGGCCAAGCGGGCCATTCGCAAGCTGCCGGCGATTGAGCGTGGCCAAGCGCGGTTTGCTGCGCGCTACCCGCAGTATGCCTTTGGTGTGGGGAGCTACGGCGTGCCTGAGGTGCATGACTGGAATGAAGGTGCAACCCTGCGCATTGGCGCGTATTGCTCCATCGCCGAGGGCGTGCAGATTTTCCTCGGTGGCCATCACCGCGCGGACTGGGTCACCACCTATCCGTTCCCGGCCATGCTCAAGGAAGCAGCTGGGATCGAGAACTACGCCTTCAGCCGTGGTGATGTCTGCATCGGCAACGATGTGTGGCTGTGCTCCAACTGCACCCTCCTCTCGGGGGTGAGCATTGGCAGTGGCGCGGTGGTAGCCGCGGGTGCGCTGGTGACCCGTGATGTGCCACCTTACGCGGTGGTGGGCGGCAACCCGGCGCAAATAGTGCGTTGGCGCTTCCCGGAAGAGGTGCGCGCCCAGCTGCTGGCCAGCGCCTGGTGGGACTGGCCGCCAGCCGAAATTGCCCAGGTGGTGGGCAAGCTGTGCAGCGAGGATATCCAGGGGTTTCTGGACTACGCCCGGCAGCGCGGGTCAGGCGCGGTTCGCTGAGCCTGGTTCCAGCTGTGCACCGGGTGCCTGGTGTCGGCGGGCAAGGCGCTTGCCCAGGGCTATGCCGGGTTTCTCCAGCAGCAGGAAGGTCGCGCTGCTCAGGGCTACCAGCGCAATGCAGGCCACCACCACCAGCGCCATGAATGCCCCGGTGTCGTCATAGCTGAACCCGTACCGAGGGTACAGGTAGTAAGCCAGCCACCACAGCACCAGCCCATGCAGCAGGTACAGGCTGTAGCTGATTTCCCCCAGCCAGCGTGCGCTGCGCAGGCGCAGGGCGCCGAGCAGGTCGTTGCCGGACACCACGATGCAGAACACGATGCTGAGCAGCAGCAGCGGGAACACTGCAAAGGTCTTGTTCAACCCCAGCATGACCACGGCCAGCAAGCCCACGGCCACCCAGGTGCCCTGGCGGCGCTGCGCCCACTGCACCAGGGCCGGCCTGCGTACCCAGTACACGGCGGCAATACCGCCTGCGAAGCTGAGCAGGTACTTTTTCTTCAGGGCATGCTCCCAGCCGACCAACTGCGCCAGCCCGTACAGGGCAACCAGGCAGATCAAGGTTCTGAGCAGCGTGCCTCGGTAGACGAAGGCCATGCCCAGCAGCGGCAACGCCAGGTAGAAGTAGATTTCGTAGTTCAGGGTCCAGGTCACGTTCGAGATCAGGTTGCCGGTGCCCGCCAGCTGGTTGATGTCAGGGCGATGAAACGCCAGCCACCCGGCCAACTGGCCGACCAGGGCCAGCGGCGTGTCCAGCAACGCCCAGCCCTGCAGGTAGAACACGCTCAGCAGCACCACCGCCAGCAGGCCCAGGTACAGCGGGTACAGGCGCATCACCCGGGAGATGGCAAAGGCCCGCCAGTCAAATTGCCGGCCTTGCTGCAGCAGCCGGTTCCAGAACAGGAAACCGGTAATCATGAAGAACAGCGCCACCCCCACCTGGCCGACCTGGGCGAAGAACCGCTCGGGTGGCATGCCGATCTGGCCGGTGTATTGGTAATGCCAGGCAATCGCGGCGTGGTGGATGAACACGCCCAGGGCCAAGTAGCCGCGCAGGCCATCAAGGGTGGCCCAGCGGCCGGCGACTGGCGCCAGGTGGCGAGCGACCAGGTTGCTGCGCAACAGCAGACGGGCGCTCAGCAGCGCCAAGGCAAAGACCAGGGCGCCCAGCAGGGGGGGCAGCAGCGCCATGTCAGCGCTGCGCCCCGTGGGACAACTGCACTTGTTGGCGCACGGCGCGGCTCATGCTGCGGTTGGCCGACAGGTCATAGCCCTCCAGCAGGGCCTGAACGTTTTCTTCGAACAACCACTGGCGGTCTTCGTCGTAGCGCTGCATGTGCCGCAGGTTGCGCTGGCGCAGTTCGGCGGACAGGGGCGAGGGCAGCAGGCGCATGTCGGCCAGGTCGATCAGGCCGAACTCACCGTTGTCCAGCAGCAGTACGTTGCCCAGGTGCAGGGAGCGGAAGTACACCCCTTGCTGGTGCAGGCGGCCGATGAACTGGCCCAGGCGCCCGACCAGGGCCTGGCGCTCAGCCAGCGCCGGGCAGGCCTGCAGGGCCTGGCGCACGGTGCGGCCTGCCAGTGGCAGGTAACGCACGCCCTGTGAGCCGTCGGCATAGTTCAGCAGCTCGACTACCTGGGGGGTGGCAATGCCTTCCAGGGCCAGTTGCTGGCTGTTTCTGACGAAGCGCCGGGCATAGGGGTAGAAGCTGCCGGCCGTGTACCAGGGGCGGGCACGGAACAGCTTGAGGAAGCTGCCATCCTGCAGCAGCAGCACCTTTGGCCCAAGGCCATCTTCTTCGATGACCTTGGCGCCCTGGTGCAGCGCTTGCACCTGTGCAGGGGTCAAGGTGTGGCGAGTGGCTGCAACCAGGCGGCCGCCTCGGCGGGCGATGTTCAGCCCGGCGACAAGGGCCAGCGGGATCCACAGCAGGAACCAGTGCTCCTTGGGCCGCGAGAGGATGCCACCGCCTTCGGTCAGGCCTGCGCCGATGCCGAATACCAGCAGCGCCGTGGCCATCTGCAGGGCAGGGTGCCTGCGGTATTTCCAGCCGTTATACAGGGCGTAGCCAAGCATGCCAAGCCAGGGCAACATGCCCAGGATGCCAACGTAATACAGGACGCCCATGGCGAAGCTGTGGGGTTCGCTGAAGGGGTAACCCACCCCCACATCGATGCTCAGCGGCGCGTCATAGCCATGGCCGATCAGCGGATGCTGCAGGAACAGCTCCCAGGTGGTGTGCCAGATCTGGAAGCGGTACGAGTCGCCCCGCGCCGTAATCAGTTGCGGGTCAACCAGCAGCACCAGCACGATGAACACCGGCGCCGCCAGGAACAACGGAATGGAGCGGCGGTCCAGGCACAGCAGGGCAATCCAGTTGACGGCCAGGGTCATGGCCACCAGCGGTGTCCTGGAGCCGGTCGCCACCACGGCGGCGAACATCACCGCGAACGCCGCCGTGCACAGCGCCACGGTGAGTGCACGCTTGCTGTTGACCGCCATCCACAGCCAGTACACACCGAAGAAACCGAACAGGTGAGAGCTGAGCAACGGGTTGTCCAGTGCCCCTGCGCCGATCAGCCGGCTACCTGGCTGGTAGGTCAGCACGAACGTGGACAGGTCGCGCAGGGTGGCCACCAGGGCCAGCAGGGCAGCCCCCAGAAACAGCGCCTTGAGGGCTTCGGGGCGGTAGCGCAGCATCAGGCCAGTACCCAGGAACAGCATCAGGGTGTGCAAGGGGCGCTTGATCAGGTTGTCGGCCTCGGTGGGCGAAGGCGACCAGGCCAGGCTCAGCACGGCATAGCCGGCAAACAGCAGGAACAGCCACAGCAGCGGCTCGCGCAGCAAAGGCTTGAGTGCACTTGGCCGCACGCACAACGCCAACAGCGTCGGGATGCTGAACAGGCCGTAGTACAGCTTGTGATGCAGGCTGCGATCGGGCAGGAAGAACAGCGCACCCAGCAGCGAGAGCATGCCGGCGGGCAGCAGCCACAGGCACACGAAATCGTAGAAGCGGTTGCCGACGTTCTGGAGGCTGCTTGGGGACATGAGCGAAACGGGCCTGGGTGTGAAGAACGGGCAATGTTAACCCAGCTTTGCACGCATTGCTGCTGGTAAGCGCCTGGTCGTCGGTAACCGACGTGCAAGGCAACCTGTGCTAAAGTCAGCACCCCATTTTCAGCATGTTCCGTGATATGACAGACGCCAAAGGCTCCAGCAGTTCATCGAGCATGAAGATCTACCTCCGTCTACTTGGCTATGTCCGCCCCTACATCGGCGTGTTTCTGCTTAGTATCCTGGGCTTTCTGATCTTCGCTTCGACTCAGCCCATGCTGGGCTATATCCTCAAGTATTTCGTCGACGGCCTGTCCAACCCGGACGCCTCGCTGTTCCCCAACGTCCCTTACCTGCGCGACCTCAACCTGCTGCACACGGTACCTGGGCTGATCATTCTGATCGCCGCCTGGCAAGGGCTGGGTTCGTTTCTAGGCAACTACTTCCTGGCCAAGGTCTCCCTGGGCCTGGTACACGACCTGCGGGTGCAGCTGTTCAACAACCTGCTGACCCTGCCCAACCGCTACTTCGACCAGAACAACTCCGGGCACCTCATTTCCCGCATCACGTTCAACGTGACCATGGTCACCGGCGCTGCCACCGACGCCATCAAGGTGGTGATCCGCGAAGGCATGACCGTGATCTTCCTGTTTGCCTCGCTGCTGCTGATGAACTGGCGCCTGACCCTGGTGATGCTGGCTATCCTGCCGCTGATCGCCTTCATGGTGGGCCGCGCCAGCAAGAAATTCCGCAAGCAGAGCAAGAAGATCCAGGTGGCCATGGGCGACGTCACCCACGTGGCATCGGAAACCATCCAGGGCTACCGGGTAGTGCGCAGCTTCGGCGGCGAAACCTATGAGCAACGGCGCTTCCTCAAGGCCAGCCAGAGCAACACCGACAAGCAGCTGCGCATGACCCGCACCAGCGCCATTTATACGCCGCTGCTGCAGTTGGTGATCTACGTGGCCATGGCGGTGCTGATGTTCCTGGTGCTGTACCTTCGCGGCGACTCCTCGGCGGGTGACATGGTTGCTTACATCACCTTGGCCGGTCTGCTGCCCAAGCCGATTCGCCAGCTCTCGGAAGTCAGTTCGACCATCCAGAAGGGCGTCGCCGGTGCTGAAAGCATCTTCGAGCAACTGGACGAGCCGCGTGAGCTGGACAAAGGCACTGTCGAGCGCGATTCGGTCAAGGGGCGCCTGGAAGTGCGCAACCTCAGCTTCACGTACCCAGGTACCGAACGCCAGGTGCTGCGCGACATCAACTTCACCGTCGAGCCCGGGCAGATGGTGGCGCTGGTGGGCCGTTCCGGCAGCGGTAAATCCACCCTGGCCGGCCTGATTCCGCGCTTCTATCACCACGACACCGGTGAGATTCTGCTCGATGGCGTGGAAATCGAAGACTTCAAGCTGCTGAACCTGCGCCGCCACATCGCCCAGGTCAACCAGCACGTCACGCTGTTCAGCGACACCATCGCCAACAACATTGCCTATGGTGACCTGGCCGGTGCCCCGCGTGCCGATATCGAGGCGGCCGCCGAGGCGGCGTTCGCCAAGGACTTCGTCGACCAGTTGCCCAAGGGCTTCGATACCCAGATCGGTGAAAACGGCGTGCTGTTGTCTGGCGGCCAGCGCCAGCGCCTGGCAATCGCCCGTGCGTTGCTGAAGAATGCACCCTTGCTGATCCTGGATGAAGCCACCTCGGCGCTGGATACCGAGTCGGAACGGCACATCCAGGCCGCCCTGGACCGCGTGATGGAAGGCCGCACCACCCTGGTGATCGCGCACCGTCTGTCGACCATCGAGAAGGCCGACCAGATTCTGGTCATGGACCAGGGTTGCCTGGTGGAGCGTGGCACCCACGCCGAGCTGCTGGCAGCCAATGGCTATTATGCCCGCCTGCATGCCATGGGCCTGGATGAACCGGCCAAGGCCGATATCACCTGAAACCCGCCACACCGGGGCCCTGGCGGCCCCGGTTGTATCCGGATATTCCCAGGGTGATCTGGCCGTAAAGCCACCGTTCACCCTGTGCTAATATCCCGTCCCTGTTCACTATTTTCATATGGGTTGCCCATGAAGTTGTCCATGCCGCGTTTCGATCAAGCCCCGGTACTGGTGGTCGGCGATGTCATGCTCGACCGCTACTGGCATGGCGGTACCTCGCGTATCTCGCCTGAAGCGCCAGTGCCGGTGGTCAAGGTCGATCAGATCGAGGATCGCCCGGGCGGCGCGGCCAACGTTGCGTTGAACATTGCGGCGCTGGGTGCGCCTGCGTCGCTGATCGGTGTCACCGGGCAGGACGAGGCCGCCGACAGCCTGGCCAACAGCCTGCACGCGGCGGGTGTGCGCTCGGTGTTCCAGCGCATCGCCCATCAGCCGACCATCGTCAAGCTGCGGGTCATGAGCCGCCACCAGCAGTTGCTGCGTATCGATTTCGAGGAACCCTTCGCCACCGACCCCCTGTCACTGGGTGCGGAAGTGGACAAGCTGCTCGAAGGCGTCAAGGTGCTGGTACTGTCGGATTACGGCAAAGGCGCCTTGAAGAACCACCAGAGCCTGATCCAGGCAGCGCGTGCCAAGGGTATCCCGGTGCTGGCCGACCCCAAGGGCAAGGATTTTTCCGTGTACCGCGGTGCCAGCCTCATTACCCCCAACCTCAGCGAATTCGAAACCATCGTCGGCCGCTGCGCCGACGAGGCCGAGCTGGTAGCCAAGGGCCTGCAGCTACTGCATGACCTGGACATGGGCGCCTTGCTGGTAACCCGTGGCGAGCACGGCATGACCCTACTGCGCATCGGCCAGCCGCCGCTGCACCTGCCAGCGCGGGCGCGCGAAGTGTTCGACGTCACCGGTGCCGGTGATACGGTGATCTCTACCCTGGCTGCCGCCATTGCGGCCGGCGAGGAGCTGCCCCATGCGGTGGCCCTGGCCAACCTGGCGGCAGGCATCGTGGTCGGCAAGCTGGGTACCGCCGCCATCAGTGCGCCAGAGCTGCGCCGGGCCATTCAGCGCGAAGAGGGTTCCGAGCGCGGGGTGCTGGGGCTTGAGCAACTGCTGGTAGCCATCGATGATGCCCGTGCCCACAACGAGCGCATCGTCTTTACCAATGGCTGCTTCGACATTCTGCATGCCGGGCACGTGACCTATCTCGAACAGGCCCGTGCCCAAGGGGACAGGCTGATCGTTGCAGTCAATGACGATGCTTCGGTCAGCCGCCTGAAAGGGCCGGGCCGGCCGATCAACAGTGTCGACCGCCGCATGGCGGTACTGGCTGGCCTGGGGGCGGTGGACTGGGTGATCAGCTTCTCGGAAGGCACGCCGGAAAACCTGCTGAGCCAGGTGAAGCCCGATGTGCTGGTAAAGGGTGGCGACTATGGCATCGACCAGGTGGTAGGTGCCGATATCGTCAACGGCTACGGCGGCACCGTGAAAGTGCTGGGGCTGGTCGAGAACAGCTCGACCACTGCCATCGTCGAGAAAATCCGCAAGCACTAATGCTACGTCGGGGCCATCATGGCCCCGGTCATGGGCTCTGGTTGCGCAGAGACGTCCTGGCCCGCCGCAACAGGGCCCGCGCCTTGGCACCAAAGCGCTGCAGGTGGCTGGCCCGCGCGGGCTTGGTTTCTACCAGGCCTTGCTGCTTCACCCAATCCCGCCAGCGCACCCGCTCATCCTTCACCACCCAGCCTTCCTGCTGGGCAAAGCTCTCGGCCAGGTACAGGCCGCGTGTGCTCGCCGGCACCAGCTCGTCCTTCTTCAGGGTGTACAGCTCGGCCAGGGGCTGGCCGTCCTTCAAAGGCATCAGGTACAGGTCTGGCCGCTTGCGGTTCAGCCGCGCCACCAGTTGGTCGCCTTCCAGCCGCTCATCGACGTGGAACAGGCTGAGCTTCTTGGCGTCCCGCGGCACGTCCAGGCGCATGTCGTAGATCAGTTGCAGCGATGCCGTGGGCAGGTGCACATAGGCCCTGGGCCGCTCCAGCAACACCTGCTGGCCGCAGTGCACCGGGCGCGCCGCGCCGGACTGCGGGGCCAGCTGGAAGTGCGGGGTTTCGCGGTAATGCAGGGCGGCTGCGTAGGGCACGGGCAGCCAGGTTTCGTTGAAGCGCCCACCCAGCCACCCTTCGGTGGTTTCCAGCAGGCATTCTTCGGCCACTTCCTGCACCGCCGTGTGCAAGGGCAGGTTCAGCTCCTGCGCCGGTACATAACCTGAGATCAGTTTCAGTACCACGTCGCCGCGGTCTTGTCGGCGCTGGCGCACCAGCACCCAGTAATCGCGGTTTTGCCAGTGCAGGGTGAGCCGAACCGAGACGCCCAGGTTGGCCAGCTCGGCGACGAAACGCTGCGGGTCATCCACCTGGATGGGCTTGCGCCGTTGTTGGGTCTGGGCAAAGTTGAGGGGCACGCCGATGCTCTGGTACACCAGGCCCTCGGCGGTGGCTTCTACATGCAGTGGCAGCGTCTTGAAGTTGCTCGGGTTCTTGCGGATCAGCGTTCGCGCCACGTGGCTTCTCCTTGCGTCGGCTCAGTTGCCCGGCCATGGCCAGGGGCAACTCACTGCTGGCCCAGGATGCGGGCGACGGTGGCCACGTTGTGGGCCAGGTGCAACGGGTTGATGGTGCCCACGATAGCACTGCTGACGCCCGGGTGGGCAAACAGCAATTCGAAGCTGGCCCGCACCGGGTCCACACCGGGTGCCAGGCATACGTGGCCGCTGGCCAGGGCCTTTTTTACCAGGATGGCCTTGCCGTGTTGCGCAGCGTAGTCCAGCACGGGGCGCTCTGCCTGCTCGTTCAGGTTGTAGGTGACCATGGCGCAGTCGCCGTGCTCCAGGGCCTTCAAGCCGCCAGCAACCGTCTTGCCGGAGAGGCCGAAGCCCAGGATCTTGCCCTCGCGCTTGAGCTCGGCCAGGGTCTGGTATACCGCTTGCTGCTCCAGGATGGCCAGGTCGTTGCCGTCGGAGTGCACCAGTACCAGGTCGATGCGGTCGGTTTCCAGCCGCTGCAGGCTACGTTCCACCGACCGGCGGGTGTGGGCGGCACTGAAGTCGAAGTGCGACAGGCCGCCCTCGAACTCTTCACCCACCTTGCTCACAATCACCCATTCATCGCGTTGCCCGCGCAGCAACGGGCCGAGGCGTTCCTCGCTGCGGCCATAGGCGGGGGCGGTGTCGATCAGGTTGATACCCAATTGGCGGGCCTGGGCCAGCAGCAGGCGGGCATCTTCATCGCCGGGGATGGTGAAACCGGCGGGGTATTTCACGCCCTGGTCGCGGCCGAGCTTTACGGTGCCAAGGCCCAGGGGCGACACCTGCAGGCCGGTGCTGCCCAAGGGGCGATGGAAATTGTGCAGGGTGGGTAGGCTCATGGCAGCAGTTGCTCCCAGGCTGGCATGCCCAGAGGCGGGCGTGGCAGGCCGGACAGGTCAGGGTGGGCCTGGGGTTGAATGCCGTCGCGCTGCAGCTGGTTGATGACCCGGTCACTGAAGTCCGGCGCCAGGGCCAGCTTGGTCGGCCAGCCCACCAGCAGGCGCTGCTGCTCGGCCAGGAAGGCGTTGTCGGGGCGCACCAGGCCCGATTGCGCGGGTTCTGCGCGGTCGACGCGCAAGGTGGCCCAGCGTACCTGGCCCTGGTCGACCCAAGGCAGCAGGTTGGCCACTTCCTGCTGTGCGGCGGCGATCTGCGCGGCGCTGTCGCGGGCCACGCCATCGGCTTCGGCCAGGTCGCCACCCAGGTACCACACCCACTGGCCGTCGGCAGCCGGGTGGGTGGTGACGGTCATGCGCGGCTTGGGCCCGCCGCCCAGGCAGTGCGCATACAGGGGTTTGAGGTTAGCGCCCTTGGCCATCACCATGTGCAGGGGGCGCGTCTGCATGGCTGGCTGCTGCAGGCCCAGGGCGTGCAGCAGGTCTTCGGTGCCGGCCCCTGCGCTGAGGACGATGCGCTGGGCGATGATGCTACGCCCATCCACCTGCAGGCCCACCAGTTCGTCGCTTTCACGCAGCGGGGTGATGCGTTCGCCTGCCAGCAGGCTGTCACCGGCCAGTTCTGCCAGGTTGGCCAGCAGGCTGGGCACGTCGATGACCAGTTCTGCCAGCCGATAGACCTTGCCCTTGAAGGCCCGGTCCTGCAGGGCCGGGGGCAGTTGATCGCCCTTGACCTGGTCGACGCGGCCGCGCACCGCCTTGCTGGCGAAGAAGCTGGTGAGGTTGCCGGCCAGCGTGCCGGGGGACCACAGGTAGTGGGCCTCGGACAGCAGCCGGGTGTTGGCCAGGTTGAGCTCACCGTTGCCGGCCAGCGCCTCGCGCCAGCGCCTGGGCATGTCGGCGATGGCTTCGGAAGCGCCGGTCAAGGCGCCATGCAGGGCGTACTTGGTACCGCCATGGATGATGCCCTGGGACTTGATGGTCTGCTCGCCACCAAGGCTGGCGCGCTCCACCAGCACTGTCGAGTAGCCCAGCCGACGCAGGCGGGCATTGAGCCACAGGCCTGCGACCCCGGCGCCGACGATCAGCACGTCAGTGGTAATGGCAGATGGCATGGTGGTACCTCGAAGACTGGGACAGCGGGCAAGTATACAGGGTCGGGCCTGGGTGGGCAGTTAGCCGGGAGTGTTCGCCTGGCAGTTGCGGCGCTCGATCTCCCAGGCGCTGCACCTGTAAAGGCGAACACCCGCCAGCCCAACCGCATT
>NZ_JACVVF010000033.1:0-49889 GCF_016648095.1 Pseudomonas sp. S32 | reverse complement strand
CCCAACATTCTCCCCCCTGGCATCTATCTTGTGGGCGCGGTTTAACCCGCGAATGCAATGGTGACGCTACTGACGCATTCGCGGGTAAACCCGCTCCCACAAAGTGGACTGCGCCAGCGTTCAGGTTTTGTGAAAGACAGTGGCTCCCACAATGATTGCGACAGCTGTCAGAGTTGTGCAGGCCAGTGGCTCCCAGGTTATCCATAGGATGGGCCGTTTCTCAGGCTTCCCCATCACAGGCAATCAACTGCCTGACCAGCCCCTGCGCCAACGGCGATAACCCATACCCCACCCGGCTCACTACCCCATAACGGGTATGGCAGGCCTCCCGCTGCTCTTGCGTCAGGTCGGCCAGTTCCAGCTTCACCAGGCCTTCTTCATGTTGATAGGGCCGCAAATTGGCATTGCAGGCGATGCCGATGGTGTCCGAGTGCATCACCACGTTCAGCAATGCGTACCCATGCTCGCACTCCACCGACGGCAGAAAGTCTTGCCGGCCGCTGAGATCGCTGAGGATCTTGCGGATATTCGGCGGGCGAAAGGTGGTGGCCATCGGGTAATCGAACAGGTCCCGCGCCTGCACGCGCTGTTGCCTGGCCAGCGGGTGCCCGGCGCGGCAGCAGAAATGCCAGCGCTGGGGTGCCAGCCTGTGCACCTGGTAATCCGGGTCTGATTCGAACTGGCGGGTGTCGGCCACGAAGAACTCGATTTCCTCGGCGACCAGCTTGCGGTTCAGTGCCTGCCAGTTATCCACCTGAAAGCACGTGCGCGCGGCAGGGTAATCGGCCACGAACCGTGCCACCGCCCGCGGCACCAGGCCCCCTGCCGGCGCAGGCCCCGAGCCGAAGCGCACCACGCCGGTCGTGGCGCCGTTGAACTGTTGAATTTCATTGACCAGGTTGTGCGCGCCATGCACCAGCCGGCGCGAGTGTTCCAGTACCAGCAGCCCCTGGCGCGTAGGGGGCAAGTCCTTGCTGGCGCGGTCCACAAGGCGGCAACCCACATTGTGCTCCAGCGTCTGGATGCTGCGGCTGAAGGCTGACTGCGACAGGTTCACTGCCGCAGCCGCCGCCACGAAACTGCGGTGTTCAACCAAGGCGATGAAGTGGCGTAGCTGACGCAGATCGATATGCATTTTCTACATTGAAACCTTCGGCCGAATGCAATTGATGACAAGGGTCTGTGCCCTTATAAAGGGAGTCTCTTATTCCACATAATATGTTTTAACAATATTTATATCTCTTAAAAGAATATAAGCCCCCATTCCCGCGATTCGGTTCCGCCAACGGAAATGCTCGCCCAGGGCCAAGCCTCAAGGAGCATCTGCATGTCCGGACACACCCGAAAGCCATCGCGCGCCTCACGTTTCACCCTGCACCCGCTAGCGGCCGGTGTTCTGCTGGCGGCCTCCGTGCCCAGCTTCGCCGAAGAAGTAGGGCCTGTTGCCCCTGCTGTGGAGCAGGAGGCCAAGCTGGGCACCGTCACGGTCAACGCCCGGCGGCGTGAAGAAACCGCGCAGAGCGTGCCTACGCCCATCAGCGTGCTGGGCAGTGAAGCCCTGGAAACCCAGCGTGTTTATCGCGTGCAGGATCTGCAACAACTGGTGCCCAGTACCAACGTGGCGTACGTGCATGCCCGCCAGTCGAGCATTTCCATACGCGGGCTTGGCAACAACCCCGCCAGCGACGGCCTGGAGGGCAGTGTGGGCATCTACCTGGACAACGTCTACCTGGGCCGCCCGGGCATGGCGGTGTTCGACCTGCTGGACGTGGAGCAACTTGAGGTGCTGCGGGGCCCGCAAGGCACCCTGTTCGGCAAGAACACCACCGCCGGTGTGCTCAACGTGACCACGCGCAAACCTACCTTCCACCGTGAAGGCAGTATCCAGCAGTCCATTGGTGAAGACGGGTATCGGCAGACCCAGGGCAGTTTCTCGGGCCCGCTCAGTGACACCCTGGCCGGGCGCATCAGTGCTTATCGCACCGAAGACGACGGCTATGTGAAAAACGTGCACAACGGCGACACGCTCAATGGCGGCAAACGCCAGGGCTTTCGCACGCAGCTGTTGTTCAAGCCCAGTGATAATTTCAACCTGCGCTGGATCGGGGAGTACAACGAAGAGGATTCCGACAACGGCATCCTGAGCCTCTACAGCACCGGGCCGACCATCAACGGCATCAACCGCTACCAGAGCCTGGCTGCACAGGCTGGCGCGACACTGGTATCGGGCAAGGACCGCAAGGTCAACTTCGATGCCGACCAACAAGTCACCGTGTTCCAGGGAGGGACCTCGGTGGAAGCCAACTGGACCCTGCCCAACGACTTCACCCTGACCTCCATCACCGCCTACCGCTGGTGGGATTTCACCCCGCGCAACGATGACGGCCTGAATGTGCCGGCGGCCTATAACGCCGGTGTAGCGGTGCGCGACAAGCAGTACTCGCAGGAAATCCGCCTGGCATCCCCGACCGGCGGCGCTTTCGATTATGTACTGGGCGCTTACTACTTCAAGCAGGACCTGGACAACAAGTCGTTCACCTATTACGGCCCACAGGCTGATATCTGGAACCAGACCCCGGCAGGTGCGCTGGCCAACGTCGACACCCTCGGTAACGGTCACATCGATACCGACAGCTACGCGCTGTTCGCCCAAGGCACCTGGCATGTCACCGACCGCCTGGACTTCACTGCCGGCGTACGCGGCACCTATGAAGAAAAGAGTGCCTGGGTTACCCGCAATGCGCCCAGCGGCGGCGCGGCGGTCAGCGGGGCCGCCGCAGCTGCGCGTCAGGGCCGCGCAGGTGCGTACGATTCGGGCGACCTCAACCAGTACAGCTTCAGCCCCTCTGGCCTGCTAGGCCTCAGCTATCGCTTCAACGAGCAGTTGCTGGGCTACGCCACCCTGACTCACGGCGAGAAATCGGGTGGAGTGAACCTCACCGTCGGCGCGGCGCCCCGCTTGGGTACTGGCTCGCTGCTGGTGGGCACCGAGCGGGTCAACAATGCCGAGTTGGGCCTGAAAAGCAGCCTGTTCGACAACCGCCTGCAGCTCAATACCAACCTGTTCTGGGCCGAAGTGCATGGCTACCAGGCCAACGTCTACGACCAAGTCAACCGCGTGCAGTACCTGGCCAATGCCGGCCGCGTGCGCTCGCGCGGGCTCGAATTCGAGGCCACGGCGTTGCCGGTGCGGGGGCTAACGGTCAACTTCAACGGTTCGTGGAACGACGTGCGCTACACCGAGTACAAGGACGCACCGTGCCCGCCGGAGGTCAGCCTGGCCAGTGCCAATGCCACCTGCGACCTGTCTGGCCATCAGGTGGTCGGCGCCTCCAAGTACATCGCCAACCTCAATGCCCAATACAAATGGCAGGCCACCGAACGGGTCGAGCCTTACGTCACCGCCAGCTACGCCTTCCGCTCGAAGGCCGTGGGCACCATCGACGACTCTGATTTTGGCCAGATCCCCAGCTATGCACTGGTCAACCTGTCTGCCGGCGTGCGCTTGGACCAGGGCGATGGCGTGGTCGACCTGTCGCTTTGGGTAAAGAACGCTGGCGACAAGACCTACTTCACCAGCCTGTGGAACTCCGCCAACGGCGGTTATGCCGGTGCGCTCGGTACCCCGCGTACCTTCGGCGCCACTGCCCGTTACGACTTCTGAGCACAAGGAGCTTTGCCATGAACGCCAAGACAGAAACACCCGTATTGCCTGAGGGCGCGTGCCTGACCGCGAAAGTGCCACAGCCCGACGAAGCGTTGCTGGGCGATGTGGTGGTCAACCCTTACCGGCTGGCGCCGCTCACCGCGATCATCCGTGACGGCGGCCGCAGCCTCAGTGCTGCCCATGTACGTGTGCTGGGCCGGGGTGAGCGCGGGGTGGACATCGCCTATGAGGTGTCCGACCGTTCGTTGTGGACCTACGGGGGCATTCCGGTTTTCGGGTTGTACCCCGACCATGTCAACCAGGTGGAAGTTACCTACAAGCTTGATGGCCAGCGCATTCGTGAGCAGTACCAGATCTACGCGCCGGCTGTGCGCCTGCCGGTGGTTGCCAGGCAGACGGCCGCCTTGCCGGAGGTGGAGCCGGTGCAGGTGGCGCCCGGGTTTGAAAAACGCCTGTACCTGTTCAACCACCTGCTTGGGGACATCCCGGGCGGGCGTGCTTTCAAGTGGAATGGCCTGGGCGGCGCCGCCGAGTGGGACCAGGTGGGCAACAACTGGATCGCCGATACCAACGGCGACGTGCGCTGGTACCTGGACATCGAGCAGATTCATGACTCCAACCGTCGCGATGGCCTGGGGGGCACCATGGGCTTCCAGCAAACCCGCGATGGCAAGCTGATTTGGGGGCAGGGGCAAACCTACTCCAAGTACGACTTGCTGGGGCGGCGTATCTGGCAGCGCAGCCTGCCCGACAAGTTCGCAGACTTCTCCCATGAGATCCGCGAGACCAGCAACGGCACCTACCTGCTGCGCGTAGGCACCAGCGACTACCGTCGTCCGGACGGCAAGCGTGTACGCTCCATTCGCGACCACATCATCGAAGTGAACGAGGCCGGCGATGTGCTGGAGTTCTGGGACCTCAACCAGATCCTCGACCCCTACCGTGGCGACCTGCTGGAAACACTGGGCAAAGCGGCCATCCAGTTGCCCCCGGGCGTCAGCCGGCAGAGCGACCGGCTGGCGAACGAGCTGGCGGAAGGGGATCTGCCGTTTGGCGATACCCCGGGGGTGGGCACCGGGCGTAACTGGGCGCACGTTAATGCCATCGATTACGATGCCGATGACGACAGCATCATCGTTTCAGCCCGTCACCAGGGGGTGGTGAAGATTGGCCGTGACAAGCAGGTGAAGTGGATCCTCGCCTCGCCACAGGGCTGGCCCGAGCGCCTGCGGCACAAGGTGCTCACGCCGGTGCACAGCGACAGCTTCGACTGGTCATGGACCCAGCACACAGCCTGGCTGACCGGCAAAGGCACGCTGACCGTGTTCGACAACGGCTGGGGCCGGGGCTTTGCACCCACTCGGTTGACCGGGAACTACAGCCGCGCGGTGGAATACCGCATCGACGAGGCCAAAGGCCTGGTGGAGCAAGTGTGGGAGTACGGCAAGGAGCGCGGCGACGAGTGGTACAGCCCGGTGACCTCCGTGGTGGCTTATAGAGCCGACACCGACACCCAGTTCATCTATTCGGCGTCGGTGAACTTCCTGACACCGCAAAAGCTGACCACAACCGTGCTCAACGAGGTCCGGCGGGGTACCCAGGAAGTGTTGGTGGAGTTGAAGGTGCACAGCAGGCAGCCCGGCAGCGTGGGCTACCGGGCGCTGGTGATCGACCTCGACAAGGCATTCTGATTTTCTGCCTGTACCGGCCCTGTAGGGGCCGGCTTGCCTGCCGCAGGGCCATCCGCCCCAGTCCACATTCATGAAACATCCACTCGGGTGTTCAACCACTCGTTCTTTTTTTCGAACAGCCTATTGTCCAACACCCCAGCAGACGCTTAGCATTCGTTTGAGATTTCAAACGCTCGATGCCCTGCGTTGGGCGCTTTCAACAATCAACAATTCGGGAAGCCGACATGCAGCTCAAAGACGCTCAGTTGTTCCGCCAGCAAGCCTTCATCAACGGTGAGTGGCTGGATGCGGACAGCGGCCAGACCATCAATGTGACCAACCCGGCCACAGGTGAAGTCATCGGTACCGTGCCGAAGATGGGCACTGCGGAAACCCGCCGCGCCATCGAAGCTGCCGACAAGGCCCTGCCGGCCTGGCGTGCACTGACCGCCAAGGAGCGCTCGGCCAAGCTGCGTCGCTGGTTCGAACTGATGATCGAGAACCAGGACGACCTGGCTCGCCTGATGACCACCGAGCAAGGCAAACCCCTGGCCGAAGCCAAGGGCGAAATTGCCTACGCCGCCTCGTTCATCGAATGGTTCGCTGAAGAAGCCAAGCGCGTCTATGGCGACACCATCCCGGGCCACCAGCCAGACAAGCGCCTGATCGTCATCAAGCAGCCAATCGGCGTTACCGCAGCCATCACGCCGTGGAACTTCCCGGCTGCCATGATCACCCGTAAAGCCGGCCCGGCCCTGGCTGCTGGCTGCACCATGGTGCTCAAGCCTGCCTCTCAGACCCCATACTCGGCACTGGCCCTGGTCGAGCTGGCCAACCGTGCCGGCATCCCGGCTGGCGTGCTCAGCGTCGTTACCGGCAGCGCCGGTGAAGTGGGCGGCGAGCTGACCGGCAACTCCCTGGTGCGCAAGCTCTCCTTCACCGGCTCGACCGAAATCGGTCGCCAGTTGATGGAAGAGTGCGCCAAGGACATCAAGAAGGTTTCCTTGGAGCTGGGTGGCAACGCCCCGTTCATCGTGTTCGACGACGCCGACCTGGACAAGGCGGTCGAGGGCGCGATCATCTCCAAATACCGCAACAACGGCCAGACCTGCGTCTGCGCCAACCGCATCTATGTGCAGGACGGCGTGTACGACGCGTTCGCCCAGAAGCTGGCCGCAGCAGTTGCCAAGCTGAAGATTGGTAACGGCCTGGAAGAAGGCACCACCACCGGCCCGCTGATCGATGGCAAGGCCGTGGCCAAGGTTCAGGAACACATCGAAGACGCCGTAGGCAAAGGCGCCAAGGTGCTGTCCGGTGGCAAGCTGATCGAAGGCAACTTCTTCGAGCCGACCATCTTGGTGGATGTGCCGAAAAACGCGGCCGTGGCCAAGGAAGAAACCTTCGGCCCGCTGGCCCCGCTGTTCCGCTTCAAGGACGAGGCCGAAGTCATCGCCATGTCCAACGACACCGAGTTCGGCCTGGCGTCGTACTTCTATGCCCGTGACATGAGCCGTGTGTTCCGTGTCGCCGAAGCGCTGGAGTACGGCATGGTGGGTATCAACACCGGCCTGATCTCCAACGAAGTGGCGCCATTCGGCGGCATCAAGGCTTCGGGCCTGGGCCGCGAAGGCTCCAAGTACGGTATCGAGGACTACCTCGAAATCAAGTACCTGTGCATCAGCATCTGATCGCACGCTAAAGGCTTTACCTCTGCCAGCGGGGCGCGAGAGCGACGTCTCGCTGGCCTTTTTTACAGCGCAGTACCTGGTGGCCAGGGCGTTCGCGGCGGTCGATCAACGAATACTGACCGTGGGCACTCCCAGCCACCCCCGAATAAAAGCGCCATTCCAGACCGGCGCAATGAGGGCATTATGAGCAAGACCAACGAATCCTTGATGCAACGTCGTGTCGCCGCAGTTCCGCGTGGTGTCGGCCAGATTCACCCGATCTTCGTTGAATCGGCAAAGAACTCCACCGTGATCGACGTTGAAGGCCGCGAACTGATCGACTTCGCAGGCGGCATCGCCGTACTGAACACCGGCCACTTGCACCCCAAGGTGGTTGCGGCCGTGCAAGAGCAGCTGACCAAGGTCAGCCACACCTGCTTCCAGGTGCTGGCGTACGAGCCCTACGTGGAGCTGTGCGAGAAGATCAACAAGCTGGTACCGGGCGACTTCGACAAGAAGACCCTGCTGGTTTCCACCGGCTCCGAGGCCGTTGAAAACGCCGTCAAGATCGCCCGTGCAGCCACCGGCCGTGCTGGCGTCATCGCCTTCACCGGCGGCTACCACGGCCGTACCATGATGACCCTGGGCCTGACCGGCAAGGTCGTACCGTACTCCGCAGGCATGGGCCTGATGCCAGGCGGCGTGTTCCGTGCGCTGTTCCCGAGCGAACTGCACGGTGTCAGCGTTGACGACGCCATTGCCTCGGTCGAGCGCATTTTCAAGAACGATGCCGAGCCACGCGATATCGCGGCCATCATCCTTGAGCCGGTACAAGGCGAAGGCGGCTTCCTGCCAGCGCCTAAAGAGCTGATGAAGCGCCTGCGTGCCCTGTGCGACCAGCACGGCATTCTGCTGATCGCTGACGAAGTGCAGACTGGCGCCGGCCGTACCGGTACCTTCTTCGCCATGGAGCAAATGGGCGTTGCGCCTGACCTGACCACCTTCGCCAAATCCATTGCTGGCGGCTTCCCGCTGGCAGGTGTGTGCGGCAAGGCCGAGTACATGGATGCAATCGCCCCCGGTGGCCTGGGTGGCACCTACGCCGGCTCGCCGATCGCCTGTGCCGCTGCACTCGCCGTTATCGACGTGTTCGAAGAAGAAAAACTGCTGGACCGCAGCAAAGCCGTTGGCGAGCGCCTCACTGCCGGCCTGCGTGAAATCCAGCAGAAGCACCCGATCATCGGTGACGTACGTGGCCTGGGTTCGATGATTGCTGTGGAAGTGTTCGAGAAGGGTACCCACACCCCGAACGCCGCTGCCGTTGCCCAAGTTGTGGCCAAGGCCCGTGACAAGGGCCTGATCCTGCTGTCGTGCGGCACCTACGGCAACGTCCTGCGTATCCTGGTTCCGCTGACCGCCGAAGACGCGCTGCTGGACAAAGGCCTGGCCATCATCGAAGAGTGCTTCGCCGAACTGGCGTGATCTTACGCTGATAGTGGGGCCGCTCTGCGGCCCATCGCCGGCGAGCCGCTCCTGTGGAACTGCACATAACTTGTTGAGTTAGCAGTCACCTGTGGGAGCGGCTTCAGCCGCGAACACCGGCGAAGCCGGTGCCCTGCACCGCGCTGTCTGCTTCGCGGGTAAACCCGCTCCCACAGTGATTGGGCCAACTCTCAGATTTTGTGCGTGACAGTCGCCTCCACAGGGACGGCTCTGCGGCCCCTGCTATTCAAGCGACGCTTACCCGTGGACGATCTGGTTCTTGCCCTGGCGCTTGGCCTGGTACATCGCGGCATCTGCCCGTGCGTACAGGCTGTCGAGCGTGTCGTCTTCGGCAGTCAAACCGGTCAGGCCCTGGCTGATGGTGACGCCGTACATGCGCTCTGACTGGCCAAAATTCAACCGCTGTATCTCCCGCTGAAGCCGTTCGGCAATCTGCTCCGCCACCTTGGCCGTACAGCCAGGGAATACCGCCGCAAATTCCTCGCCACCAATCCGCCCGAACAGGTCGCCCCTGCGCAGCACCGCCTTGCCGCTGTCGGCGATGCGTTGCAGCACCTGGTCTCCCTCCTGGTGGCCGTAGCTGTCGTTGATCGCCTTGAAGTCGTCGATATCCAGCAACAGGAAGGTCAGCGGCGCCTCGTCCTCACGGGCCTTGTCGAAGGCCTGTTTGGCGCACTCGAAGAAGTGCCGGCGGTTGCTGCTTTGGGTGAGTACGTCGGTGGTGGCAAGGCGCTGCAGTTCGCCCTCCAGGCGCTTCTTTTCGGTGATGTCCTCGGCGATACCCACGATGATCACCCGGTCACTGTCGCGCTGCTGGTTGACGTAGCACTTGTCGCTGAGCCAGCGCACCTCACCTTCGGCGTTCAGAATGCGGTACTCCCGGTCTTCCACCGAGCCTTTGAGCAAAACCTGGGCAAGGCTGCGTTCGGCGAACTCCAGGTCGTCAGGGTAGATGCTGTCCCGCCATTCATTGAAGTCGGCCATTACCAGGCTAACCGGGCGGCCAAAGATGCGCTCGTAGGCAGGGCTGACGTACAGCACCTGGCGGGTCTCCCAGTCGAATGCCCACAACACTGCGTTCACGCTGTTGAGCAGCGTACTGAACAGCTGCTCGCGCTCGCTCAGGCGCGCGACTTCGCCTTGGGCGTGGAGCAGAGCCAGCAATGTCTTGGCGGCGTCAGGGGGAGGGGTACCGGGCAGAATCTTGGGTATGTTCTTGGCCATGGGCACGGAGCGCGTCTCGACGGGTAAAGGTGCGGCCACCTTCCGGCCGATGTGGGCAGTTCGAGTCGAAACAGGCGGGCGAAGTTCCTGAACGGCACGCCCCAAAAAGGGGCGCGCCGATCAACGGAACATCAGGCGGCAGTAGGCCGCAGGGAGTAGGTCTTCAGTTGCGCGGCGAACTCGCGCAGGGCATGGATGCCGCTGGTTTCCGCTTCGTGCACCCAGTCTTTCATGGCTGCCAGCATGTCATGGCCATTGGCGCTGGTGCGGGCCCATATCTGCTGAAGCGCCAGGCGCTTTTCATAGATGGTCTTGAGCGCCTGGCTGTGGGCCAGCATGGACTCGATACGCACGTGATGGCGGTCTTCCAGCAAGCTGGTTTCCCGCGACAGCAGGCGTTTGGCACGGCGGAAGTGGTGGCTGACGGACGCATCAACGCGCGCCAGTTCCTGCTTCACCAGGGGGCCGATGACCAGCTTGCGATACTGGGCCATGATCTGGAAGCGGTTGTTGAGGATGGCCATGGCAGTGTCCATGTCCAGGCTGGCTTTGCCCGCCACCCGGTGGGCGATGGGTGCCACCCGCTGGACCTTGGCCAGGCGCAGCAGGCAGAACAGGCGAATCCATGCCCAGCCCATGTCGAACTCCCAGCGCCGCACCGACAGCTTGGCCGAGTTGGGGTAGGTGTGATGGTTGTTGTGCAGCTCTTCGCCGCCAATCACGATGCCCCACGGCACCAGGTTGGTGGCGGCGTCGCGGCATTCGAAATTGCGATAGCCCACTGCATGGCCAAGGCCGTTGACCACGCCGGCGGCCCAGAAGGGGATCCACATCATCTGCACCGCCCAGATGGTGATACCCGCCGTGCCGAACAGCAGCAGGTCGATCACCGCCATCAGCGCGATGCCACCGAGTTTGTAGCGCGAATAGACGTTGCGCTCCAGCCAGTCATCCGGGCAGTTCTTGCCGTAGATGCGCAAGGTGTCGGGGTTGCGCGCCTCTTCGCGGTAAAGCTCGGCGCCCTTGCGCAGTACCGTACCCAAACCCTTGTACACCGGGCTGTGCGGGTCGTCCGGGGTTTCGCACTTGGCGTGGTGCTTGCGGTGGACGGCGGTCCATTCGCGGGTGTTCTGCGCCGTGGTCAGCCACAGCCAGAAACGGAAGAAATGCTTGAGCCCGGCGTTGAGCTCCAGTGCCCGGTGCGCCGAGTAGCGATGCAGGTAGACCGTGACGCTGACAATGGTCACATGGGTCATCAACAAAGTGATGCCGACCAGTTGCCAGGCCGACAAGTCGAGCAGGCCGTTGTACCACATAAATGCAAATACCCTCGAAATGCAGGGGGAAGGGCCGATTATCCCTTGGCGGGGAAATAAAACCAGTCGCAGCTGACCACGTGATGTTTCAGGCGATCTTTGCGCGGCGCGCCGTGCAGCGGTCGCACAGCGCAGCAGAACCTTTATAATCCCCCATCTTTTTGCATGGGCAATTCCACCCGACATGTCTGTTTCCGTTCGCGACGCCTTGCGCATGGCTGCGCTGTATGTGGTGCTCTCGATCCTCTGGCTGGTACTGGCCGAGGTGATGCTGCACGGCATGACTGACGATCCCCTGGCCCGTACCGTAGGGCGGCAGATCAACCTGGTGGTCTGGGTACTGCTCAGTGCGTTGCTGATCTATGTGTCACGCGTAAGGTTGCTGAACTTCATCGGCATCGGTGCGCGCTTGCGCGGCGAGGACCGGGAACGCCTGCGCATGGCCGCCGCTGTGTTCGACAGCACCCTCGAAGGGGTATTGGTCACCGACCGCAAAGGCCTGATCGTGCACGTCAACCGCGCCTTCATGCGTATCACCGGTTACCGGCAGGACGAGGTGATCGGCCAGCGCCCGAGCAAGTTCAAGTCGGGGCGCCATGGCCCGGACTTCTACAAGCACATCTATGCCACCCTCTCCGAGAAGGGCGAGTGGAGCGGCGAGATCTGGAACCGACGCAAGAGCGGCGAAATCTACCCGCAGTGGCAGACCATCTGCGCGATCCGCGACGACGACGGCGAGCTCAGCCATTACGTCGCGGTGTTCAGCGACATCAGCGCGATCAAGCATTCCGAGCAGGAGCTGGCCTACCTGGCTCACCACGACCCGCTCACCGACCTGCCCAACCGCCTGCTGTTCACCGACCGCGTGCAACAGGCGCTGGTGGCGGCGCAGGCAAAAAAGCGCGGCTGTGCATTGTTGCTGCTGGACCTCGACCACTTCCAGAGCATCAACGACGGCCTGGGCCATACCATCGGCGATCAGTTGCTGAAGCTGGTGGGTGATCGCCTGGGCGAGGTGGTGGTCAGCGGCGTGACCCTGGCGCGCCTGGGCGGTGACGAATTCGGCGTGCTGGCCGAGCAGTGCCAGGACCTCGGCCAGGCCGGCAAGTTGGCCCAGGGCATCATCGACCGCATGCGTGAGCCATTCGTGTTCGAGGGCCATCGGCTGTTCATCAGCGTCAGCGCCGGTATCAGCCTGTTCCCCAGTGACGCCCTGAGTGCCGAGCAGTTGCTGCGCAACGCCGACTCGGCCCTGTACAAGGCCAAGAGCAACGGCCGAGCCTGTTATGCGCTGTACACCGAGGAACTGACCGCCCACGCCCAGCAGCGGGTGGAAACGGCAGGGGAGCTGCGGCGGGCGCTGGAGCACGATGAACTGCGGGTGTACTACCAGCCCGTGCACGACCTGGCGACCGGTAGCCAGGTGGGTGTAGAAGCCCTGGTGCGTTGGGAGCACCCGCAGCGGGGGCTGGTGCCACCGGTAGAATTCATCCCCATCGCCGAACGCACCGGGCTGATTGCCGAGATAGATGCCTGGGTACTGCGCAATGCCTGCCGGCAGATGGTGCGCTGGCAGCAGGAAGGCCGCCCGCTGGCCTTCGTGGCAGTGAATATCTCAAGCCGCCTGTTTGGCCAGCGTGAGCTGTACCGGCAGGTAGCCGACGTGTTGCACGACACCGGCCTTTCGCCTGCACTGCTGGAGCTGGAAGTCACTGAAAGCGCCGTGATGGAAGACCCCGAAGTGGCGCTGGAGCAACTGCATCGCCTGCGTGAGCTGGGCGTGGCACTGGCCATCGATGACTTCGGCACCGGCTACTCGTCGCTGCTGCGGCTCAAGCGGATGCCGGTACAGAAACTCAAGATCGACCAGGGCTTCGTCGCTGGCTTGCCGTTCGACGAAGACGATGTGGCCATCGTGCGGGTGATCATTGCCCTGGCGCGCAGCATGGGCATGCAGGTGCATGCCGAAGGCATCGAGCAGCCGGAGCAGGCCAGCCTGCTGCTGCAGGAGCAATGTCAGTTAGGCCAGGGTTACTGGTTCGGGCGGCCAGTCGCGGCGCAGGATTTGCGCTGGGGCTGAGTGTGCCGGGTTGGCCCGGCACCTTTTCAACGCTTGTTCAGCCCGCGCGCCAGGCGGTCCCCGCCCAGCTGGATCAACGCCACCAGCGCCACCAGCATGGCAATTACAGTCAGCATGATCTGGCTGTCGAAGCGCTGGTAGCCATAACGGTAGGCGATGTCCCCCAGCCCCCCGGCGCCGATGGCACCCGCCATGGCCGATGAGTTGATCAGGGTAACCAGGGTGATGGTGAAGCCCCCCACGATGCCCGGCAGCGCTTCGGGTAACAGTACGTGCCAGACGATGTGCCAACGTCGGCAACCCATGGCCTGCGCCGCTTCTACCAGGCCGTGGTCCACTTCCCGCAGGCTCACCTCGGCAATGCGCGCAAAAAACGGCGTGGCAGCGATGGTCAGTGGCACTACTGCGGCCCATACGCCATAGGTGGTACCTACCACCATACGGGTGAAGGGTATAAGCGCGACCATCAGGATCAGGAACGGGATGGACCGGAACAGGTTGACGAACGCCCCCAGCACGCGGTTCAGCGTGGGGGCCGCAAAGATGCCGCCTTTGTCGCTGGTGACCAGCAACACTGCCATCGGCACACCGGCCAGCAGGGCGATCAGCGATGACACACCCACCATCAACAAGGTATCGAGCAAGCCCTGCAGCAAGCGATCAAACCACATAACCCAGCACCTCCACATCTTCGGCCCAGCGACGGGCCCGCTCCAGTAACGGGCCGGTCGCGTGCGGCGAATGCTGCACCGACACGATCAACTGCCCCAGGGCATGCTCACCGATGGCTTGTACCCCGCCTTGCAGCAACCGCACGCTGCCGCCCAATGTGTTGAACAATGCAGTCAGGTCCGGTTCGCCCAGCACCGTCAGCTTCAGTACCACGGTGCTGTCCCGGCTTGCCGGGCTGGCTTGCAGGCGGCCCGTCAACGCGTCTGGCAACCTGGGTTGCAACGGTGCCAGCAACGTGCGCGTCACGGCATGGCGTGCCGCACCGAAAACCCGCCAGACTTCGCCCTGTTCCACCACCTGGCCGCGGTCCAGCACCACGACCTGGTGGCAGATGTCGCGGATCACCGCCATTTCATGGGTGATCAGGACGATGGTCAGGCCCAGGCGCCGGTTGATGTCGCGCAGCAGCTCAAGAATGGATGCGGTGGTTTCCGGGTCCAGCGCGGAAGTGGCTTCATCGCACAGCAATATGCGTGGGTCGTGCACCAGTGCCCGGGCGATGCCTACCCGTTGCTTCTGGCCCCCCGACAACTGCGCCGGGTACACCTGGTGCTTTTCCTCAAGGCCTACCAGTTGCAACAGGGCGCGTACCTTGCGCTGGCGCTCGGCCTTGGCCACGCCGGCCACTTTCAGCGGTAACTCCACGTTCTGCCACACCGTCTTGGCCGACATCAGGTTGAAGTGCTGGAAGATCATGCCAATGCTGCGGCGCAGGTTCACCAGTTGGTCCTCGTCGAACCCGCCAATGTCCACTTGGTCCACCAGCACCCGGCCATGGCTGGGCTGCTCAAGGCGGTTGATGGTGCGCAGCAGCGAGGACTTGCCGGCACCGCTGCGGCCAATGATGCCGAAGATTTCACCACGGCGGATGTTCAGGTCGATGCCTTGCAGGGCGGGCTGCGCCTGGCCCGGGTAGGTCTTGCCCAGGCCTATGAAGCGCACGTGGGCGTCATTCACATCCGGGCGCAGGGTCAGCGGCTCGGCCTGCAGCGGCAGGGGCGCGGCACCTGGCACCTTCAGTGCGCTGGTCTGGCTCATGTCACCCCTCCCAACCTGCCTGGTACAGCGTGCCGTGGGCCTTGTCCAACGCTGCCCGCACCACCGGCGAATGCTGGTAGATGTCGACGAACTTGGCCAGGCGCGGGTCGCCCTTGCTCTGTGGGCGGATCACGAACTGGATCACGTATTCCTTGTTTTCCAGGCCATCGAACAGCAATGCAGACCCGGCATCGAACGTCTTGGCCAGGCGGATATAGGCGGGGTAGCCCTGCACCAGGTCGGCGTCGTCATAGGCGCGCACCAGCTGCACGGCCTCCACCTGGAGGATTTTCAGTTTCTTCGGGTTGGCGACGATGTCGTCTTCGGTGGCCTTGTAGCCGACCCCGGGTTTCAGGGTGATCAGCCCCGCCTTGGCCAGCAGTTGCAGGCCCCTGCCGCTGTTGATGGGGTCGTTGGCGATGGCCACGCTGGCGCCATCCGGTAGCTCGGCAAAGCTTTTGTACTTTTTCGAGTACAGGCCTACGTTGTTGATGATGCCGGGGGCGTACGGCACCAGGTTGAAACCGGCGGCCGCCTTGGCGTTTTGCAGAAAGGGAATGTGCTGGAAGTAATTGACGTCGATGTCCCCACTGTTGAGGCTGACGTTGGGGGCAATCCAGTCGCTGAACTCCACCAGCTTCACTTCCAGGCCTTGCTTGTGTGCTTCTTCCACCGCAGCCTCCAGTGGGATGGCGAAAGCCGAAGTGGTGCCGATCTTCAGCGGCTCGGCAGCGTTAGCGCCGGCTGCAAGGCCCAGGGCAACAGCGATGGCCGCGACGGGCCGGAACAGTTTCTCAAGCATGGTGCAGGGCTCCAGTCGGGGCAGGGTAGGGGGTAAAGCGGTAGGCCGAGCCTGGGTGGTCGGCTGGCAGGTGTGGGTGGCTGGCGTCGAACAGTTTTTCCCGCAGGGTGCCGGGGGCATAGGCGGTTTTGTAGCGGCCGCGCTCTTGCAATTGGGGCACGACCAGCTCGATGAAGTCCTCGAAGCTTTCGGGGGTGACGGTGCGGGTGAGGTTGAAGCCGTCCAGGCCTGTGTCGTCGGCCCAGGCGATCAGTTGGTCGGCCACCTGCTGCGGGTCGCCGACCAGTGTTACGTAGCGGCCACCCAAGGCGTGCTGTTGCAGCAGGCGCCTGCGGGTCCAGGCGTCGCTCTGCAACTGACGGGTGGCCGACTGGATGGCGTTGCCCTGGCGGAAGGCGATGGGTTCATCGAGGCCGTACGCGGCAAAATCGATGCCGGTGGACGCGGCAAAGTGCGCCACCCCGGCTTCAGCGCTGGCATGGCGCAGGTACTCGGCATGCCGGGCCTGGGCCTGCTGCTCGGTGGGCGCAACGATCACCGTGATGCCCATGAACACCTTTACGGCGTTTGCCGTACGCCCTGCCGCTACTGCTGCGGCACGCACCTTGTCGACCTGGGCGCGGGTGGCGGCCTTGTCCTGGCCGCTGATGAATACGCATTCTGCATGGTTGCCGGCGAAGGCCAGGCCGCGCGACGAACTGCCCGCCTGGAACAGCACAGGCGTGCGCTGGGGGGAAGGCTCGCACAGGTGGTAGCCGTCCACGTCGTAGAACGCCCCATGGTGTTGAACCTTGCGCACCTTGTCGGGGTGCGCGTACACACGCTGCTGGCGGTCGGCAACCACGGCATCGTCCGCCCAGCTGCCTTCCAGCAGCTTGTACAGCACCTGCAGGTATTCATCGGCCTGGTCGTAGCGCCGGTCGTGTTCGGGCTGCTGGGCAAGGCCCATGGCGCGGGCCGCGCTGTCCAGGTAGCCGGTCACGATGTTCCAGCCAACCCGGCCATTGCTCAGGTGGTCCAGGGTGGAAAGGCGCCGTGCAAACAAGTAGGGCGCCTCGTAGGTCAGGTTGGCAGTCAGGCCGAAACCCAGGTGGCGGGTGACTGCGGCCATGGCGGACACCAGCAGCAGTGGGTCATTGACCGGCAGTTGAATGGATTCCTTCAGTGGCACGTCCAGCGACTGGCCATACACGTCATAGGTGCCGACGATGTCGGCGATGAACAGCCCGTCGAACAGCCCCCGCTCCAGCAGGCGCGCCAGGTCGGTCCAGTACTCGAGGGTCTTGTACTGGGTGGAAGTGTCGCGGGGGTGGGTCCACAGGCCATGGTTGATATGCCCCACGCAGTTCATGTTGAAGGCGTTGAGCAGAATGTGCCTGGCCATCAGATGGTCCCCCTGCGTGGCGGGTTGGCATCGTTGAGGTAGTAGTTGCCGATGGCGTGGTACTTCCAGCGCACCGGGTCGTGCAGGGTATGCACGCGGGCGTTGCGCCAGTGGCGGTCCAGGTTGTGTTCGGCCAGGGTGGCCTGGCTGCCGCCCAGCTCGAACAGGGTGGTGCCGGCTGCCAGTGCAATTTCGGTGCTGATGGCCCGCGCTTCAGCCACGGCGATGGACGCAGCGGCGACGCTGTCGGCAGTGCTGTGCGCTCGGGCCAGGTCCAGGTATTCGCCGGCACGCTCCAGCAAGGCCTCGGCGGCATGCAGGCGTATGGCCAAGTGGCCGAAGCTCTTGAGGGTCAGCGGGTCGTCGCTGGCACGTTCCACACCCGAGTCCACCCAGGGCCGGCTGCGGGTACGCACGAAGTGCAGGGCGTCTTCATAGGCGGCGCGGGCGATGCCGGTATCGATGGCAGCATGAAGAATCTGCGCCAGCGGCCCCACCGGTGTCGGGCGCTCGAACACGCTCTGGAACGGCACCACGTCATCGGCGTTGACCCAGACGTTGTCGAACACCACAGAGCCACTGCCAGTGGTGCGCTGGCCAAACCCGCTCCAGTCGTCTATCACCTGCAGCCCCTGGCTGTCGGCGGGCACGAACGCCAGGTGCTGCACGCCTTGTTCGTCAACCACCGAGGTTGGAATGCGCTGGGCATAGATGGCGCCAGTCGCATAGAACTTGCGGCCATTGATTCGCCAGCCCGCGCCGTCGCGGCTCAGCAGGGTGGTGCGATCATTGGCGGTCTTGGTGCCCAGCTCGGCCAGGGCGTTACCGAAGCGACGGCCACCCAGCACTTCTGCATAAAGGCGCTGTTGCTGCGCGGGTGTGCCGTTTACCCGCAGCACTTCCAGCGCGTAGAAGTGGTTCTGCGGTATTTGCCCGAGTGAACCGTCGGCCTGGGCAATGCGGGCGATCACCTTGGCCAGTGTGACATTGGATACGCCCGCCCCACCGTACGCCTTGGGCACGCTGATGCCCCACAGCCCCGAGCGGGTGAACAGCTCGAGTTCTGCGTGTGGCAAACGCCGCTCACGGTCGCGCAGGGCGCTGTCGCGGCGCAACTGCTGGGCAAGGTGTTCGGCAACGCCGAGGGCTTCGGCGTCGTTGCTGATGATGCTTGTAGTCATGGTGTTTCTCCGCGGCGTGGGGGCACTCAGTGGCCCCACGCACGCTGCAGATCAGATCCAGGAATGCCGCGCGGGCCGGGTGCCGTTGAGGTGGTAGGCGCCCACCGCGTGGTACTTCCAGCGCACCGGGTCGTGCAGGGTGTGCACGCGTGCATTGCGCCAGTGGCGGTCGAGGTTGAACTCGGCGAGGGTGGCGCGGCTGCCGGTCAGCTCGAACAGTTTTTCGCTCGCCTGCAGGGCAATTTCGGTGGTGAGCACCTTGGCTTCGGCTACCGCAATCGAGGCCCGCGCCGCCGACTCGGCATCCACAGTTTTGGCATTGACCTCGTCAAGCACACGCGCAGCTTTGCGTAGCAAAGCCTCGGCGGCGTGCAGGTCGAGCTTGAGGCGGCCGATGTCGGCGATTACGTAAGGGTCGTCGCTGGCACGGTCGACCTTGGCCTCGATCCATGGGCGTGATTTTTCACGCACGAAGGTGATGGCGTCGTCGATTGCCGCTTCTGCGATGCCGGCGTCTATCGCTGCCTGAATGAGCTGCGAGGCGGCGCCCTGGATGTTGGGCACATCGCGCTGGCGCCAGTTGTCGATGACCAACTCGGCCTCCACCGGCACCTCGTCCAGCAGCACCGTGCCACTGGCGGTGGTGCGCTGGCCGAACCCGGACCAGTCATCGACGATACGCAGGCCCGGGGTGCCGCGGCGTACGAATGCCAGGCGCTGGCGGCCTTGTTCGTCCAGCGCCTTTACTGCTACCCAGTGGGCGAACAGGGCACCGGTGGAATAGAACTTCTCGCCGCTGATGCGAAAGCCGTCGCCTGCGCGGGTAATCCGGGCCTTGAGGGTGAGGGTGTCCTTGGTGCCACGCTCGGGGCCTGCATTACCGATGCGCCAGCCGTCCAGCACGCTGCGAAACAGCGTTGCCTGTTGCGCCTCGGTTGCCGTAAGGCGCAGCAGTTGCAGCATGCCGAACTGGTTCTGCGGGATCTGCCCCAGCGCGGGGTCGGCAGCACTGATCAGGCGGAACACCTCGGCCACGGTCTCGAACGACACGTCTGGGCCACCATGGGCTTTGGGCACGCTGATGCTGCCCAGGCCACTGCGGGTGAACAGTTCGATTTCGGCCCAGGGCAGTTTGCGTTGCTGGTCGCGACGTGCGGCGTGTTCACGGGCTACTGCGGCAACGTCGCGTGCTGCCTGCAAGGCCTCGGCATCGTTGCGCAGTATCTTGGCCGGCAGCAGGGGTGGCGCGCTGTCCAGGTCGCTGCTGGAAGGGATTTGGGCATGTGTGGGCATCAGTACCGCTCCTTGGCTGCACTCAATGCCCTGGCGTTACGCACTGGGGTGATTGTGATCCTGACCATTCCTGACCTCACAAATAAGTAATGCCGCTACAGCTGATTGCGGCAGATGTGTGCTGGTCCGGTGGTCCGGTATATATACCGTAAGGCTTTATAAAAAGTTTATGAACTATCGCTTTGGAATATGCATAGAAGAGGGCTGCCCGCCCTCTGGCAGGGCGGGCGCGGGGCGTTACTCTGAGGCGGCCGTGCCCAGGAACTTGCGCAAGAACTGCCGGGTGCGCTCTTGCTGCGGGGCCGCGAACAATGCCTTGGCCTCGCCCTGCTCCACGATCACGCCCTTGTCGAAAAACACCACCCGGTTCGCCACGTCGCGGGCAAAGCTCATTTCGTGGGTGACGATGATCATGGTGCGTTTTTCTTCGGCCAGGCTGCGGATGGTCGCCAGCACCTCACCCACCAGCTCCGGGTCCAGTGCCGAGGTAGGTTCGTCGAACAGGATCACCTGCGGCTCCATGGCCAAGGCACGCGCGATGGCGACACGCTGTTGCTGGCCGCCGGACAACCGCCTGGGGTAGGCGTCTTCCTTGCCGGCCAGGCCAACCTTGGCCAACAGCTGTCGGCCCAGGGCCTCGGCCTGCTCGCGGGGTGTCTTCTTGACGATCACCGGCCCTTCGATGACGTTTTCCAGCGCTGTGCGGTGCGGGAACAGGTTGAAGTTCTGAAACACGAACCCGGCCTGCTGGCGCAGCCGGCGGATCGCCCCCTGCTGCGAACCCAGCGGGCGGTTGGCGTCGATGCCGATGTCGCCAATATGGATCTGCCCGGCATCGGGCGTTTCCAGCAGGTTGAGGCAACGCAGGAAGGTGGTCTTGCCCGAGCCGCTGGGGCCGATGATGGCCACCACTTCGCCGGCCTGCACGGTCAGGTCGATGCCGTCGAGCACGGTCTGGCCCTTGAAGCGCTTGGTAAGGCCTTTGACTTCAATCATGCTCAATGCTCCTGGTCATGCTGATTGACCCGCGCTTCCATGCGGTTCTGGAAGTGCGCCAGGATGCTGCACAGCACCCAGTAGATCACCGCCACTGCCACGTACATGGTGAACACCTCGAAGGTGCGTGCGGTAATCAGCTGAGCCTGACGGAACAGCTCCGGCACCTGGATGGTGGCCGCCAGCGCGGTGTCCTTGACCAGTGAAATGAAGCTGTTGCCCAGCGGCGGCAGCGCTGTGCGCAGCGCCTGGGGCAAAATGGCCCGGCGCATGGCCTGCACGCGGGTCATGCCGATACTGGCCGCCGCTTCCCATTGGCCGCGGTCGATGGAGGAAATCGCGGCGCGCAGAATTTCGCACACATAGGCTGCCATGTTCAGTGACAGGCCGATCAGCGAGGCAGGGATGGGGTCAAGTTCGATGCCGATCTGTGGCATGCCGAAATAGATCACGAACAGCTGCACCAGCAGCGGAGTGCCGCGGAAGAACGACACGTAGATCCGCGCCAGCCAGTTGACCGGCAGCACCTTTGAGAGCCGCATCAGTGCCAGGGCAAAGCCCAGCAGCAGGCCAAAGAACATCCCCCCGACGCTGAGCAGGACCGTATAACCCGCGCCCTTCAGCAAGAAAGGCGCGGAGTCGACAACCAGTTGCAGGCTTTCAGCGATCATTGGGTGACATCAGCACCAAAGTATTTTTCGGAGAGCTTGGCCAGGGTGCCATCTGCCTTGAGCTTGTCGATGGCCTTGTTGATGGCCGCCAGCAGCTCCGGTTCACCTTTGCGCAGTGCCACGCCGCTTTCCAGGCGCGAGAACGCATCACCGGCAAGCTCGGTGTCCTTGGCTTTTTGCGCATACTCCAGCGCGGCCAGGCGGTCGATCAGAATGGCGTCGATGCGGCCGTTGCGCAGGTCGGCGAACTTGCTCGGGTCGTCCTCGTAGGTACGCACTTCAGCCTGGGGCACATCCTGCTTCACCCACTGCTCGTAGTTGGTGCCAAGCCCTACGCCCACCTTCTTGCCAGCCAGGTCCTGGGCACCCTTGATGTTCAGCTGGTCGGCCTTCTTCTTCAGGATCAGCGCCTGGATACCAGAGACGGTGTACGGCTCGGAGAAGTCGTACTTCTTTTTGCGCTCGTCAGAAATGGTCACCTGGTTGACCACCACGTCCAGGCGCTTGGACTCCAGTGCCGCCAGAATGCCGTCCCATTTGGTGGGCTGAATCTTGGCCTTGACCCCGAGCTCCTTGGCCAACAGCTCGGACAGCTCCACTTCGAAGCCGGTCAGCTTGCCGTTTTCGTCCTGGAAACTGAACGGTGGGTAGGTGCCTTCCAGGCCGACGTTGATCACGCCCTTTTCCTGGATGGTCTTGAGTTCCTCCCCGGCAAAGGCGTGGCCGAGCAGGCCGGTACCCAGCACCACAGCCAGGCTTGCGTTGAGTAATGGTTTCACGAATTTCGACATGTCTGAGCCCCGCGCTTGTTGTGGAAGTAGTGGGTGGCGACTATAGGGTTGGCGTGTTAGACCAGGAAATACTAAAAAATTATCTTGTTATTCCTTTTTTATAACTCGCTTCCCTTATGCCCAGCCTGGCGCAGCATGGAATAAAGCGGTGTTATTTCCAAGTGACTGTTTTGCCGTAGAGTGGTTCGCACACAGGCCGGCCCGGGCCGTTTGCGGGCCTGGCGATAAAACTGGATGGCCGATACGGCAGGAGACAACCGTGAGCGAACAACCTTCATCTGGGCACTGGCAGTTGCACAGTATCGTGGCCGGGTTGCGTGGCGCCCGTGAGCAATGGCGCAGCCGCAACGGCCGCAGCAGCGGTGAGCAAGGTGGCCGCGAGCTGCCCTCGCGCGAGGCGATGCGGCACGTGCTGGAGCAACTGTGCGGCGCGTTGTTCCCCATGCGCCTCGGGCCTGTGGACTTGCGTGAAGAGAGCGAAGACTTTTACGTGGGCCACACCCTGGATGCCGCCCTGAATGCGTTGCTGGCCCAGGCGCGCCTGGAACTGCGCTATGCCGCCCGGCAAAGCCAGGACGACATGGCCGGCGCGGATGCGCAGGCACTCAGGTTGATCCAGGGTTTCGCCGCAGCGCTGCCGGGCCTGCGCGTGATGCTCGACACCGACGTGCTGGCGGCCTACCACGGCGACCCCGCCGCCCGCAGCGTCGATGAGGTGTTGCTGTGCTACCCAGGCATCCTGGCCATCATTCACCACCGCCTCGCTCACCACCTTTACCGTGCTGGCCTGCCCCTGCTGGCGCGGATCAGTTCGGAGCTGGCGCATTCGGCCACAGGCATCGACATCCACCCCGGTGCGCAAATCGGCCCCAGCTTCTTCATCGACCACGGTACCGGTGTGGTAATCGGCGAAACCGCGATCATCGGCGAGCGCGTACGCATCTACCAGGCGGTGACCTTGGGCGCCAAGCGCTTCCCCAGCGATGAGTCCGGCACCTTGCACAAGGGCCTGGCGCGGCACCCGATCGTGGAAGACGACGTGGTCATCTACGCCGGCGCTACCGTGCTGGGGCGCATTACCATCGGCAAGGGGTCGACCATCGGCGGTAACGTGTGGCTGACCCGCAGTGTGCCGGCCGAAAGCAACATCACCCAGGCAAACCTGCAGCTGGATTGCCAGGGCAAGCAATAACCCCTTCTGCTGCCCCTTGCGAAGCGCCGCCCTGCGGCGCTCACAACCCCGAACCCCGCTGGGAACCAAACCCACCGGTCAGCGGCCTTATTCGCATCCAACGCCCAATCCATGATTAACTTGAACGCTTGTTCAATTTAAAAACGCTGGTCCCCCGCCGGTGTTCAACAGGAGGATTCCTTTGCTGAACCCGTTCATTTCGAGCCTTCCGTCCTACGACGAGGTGCATGCCCCATGAGTGCGCCGACCCCTTCACTTGCCAACGGCAAGGTCCGCATGAACCCACCGGTGTTCTATTTTGCGGCAAGCTTCATCCTCATTTTTGGCCTGGTGGTCATCTCCAATCCGCAAACCGCAGGCGACTGGTTGCTGGCGGCGCAGAACTGGGCTGCCAACACCGTCGGCTGGTACTACATGCTGGCGATGACGCTGTATCTGGTCTTCGTGGTGGTCACCGCCTTGTCTGGCTACGGCAAGATCAAGCTCGGTGCCGACCACGACGAGCCCGAGTTCAGTTACCTGTCATGGGCCGGCATGCTCTTCGCCGCCGGCATCAGCATCACGCTGTTCTTCTTCTGCGTGTCCGAACCCCTTACCCACATGCTGCAGCCGCCGCAGGGCGAGGCTGGCACGGCCGAAGCCGGGCGCCAGGCGATGCAGATTCTGTTCTTGCACTGGGGCCTGCATGGCTGGGGTGTATTCGCCTTTGTCGGCATGGCGCTGGCGTATTTCGCCTACCGCCACAACCTGCCGCTGGCGTTGCGGTCGGCGCTGTACCCGCTGATTGGCAAGCGTATCAACGGGCCTATCGGCTACGCCGTTGACGGCTTCGGCATCATCGCCACGGTTTTCGGCCTGGGCGCCGACATGGGGTTTGGGGTGCTGCACCTCAATGCCGGCCTGGACTACCTGTTCGGCATCAGCCACAGCCAGTGGGTACAAGTGGTGCTGATCACCCTGATGATGGGCGCTGCCGTTGCAGTGGCAGTTGCAGGGGTGGAGAAGGGCGTGCGGGTGATGAGCGACATCAACCTGTTCCTGGCCTGCGCGCTGTTGCTGTTCGTGCTGTTCGCCGGCCCCACCCAGCACCTGTTCAACACCTTGATCCAGAACCTCGGTGACTACCTGGGCGCGTTGCCACGCAAGAGCTTCGACGTGTATGCCTACGGCGAGAACCGCGACTGGCTGGGTGGCTGGACGGTGTTCTACTGGGCATGGTGGATTGCCTGGGCACCCTTCGTGGGCCTGTTCATTGCCCGTATTTCCCGTGGGCGCACCATCCGCGAGTTCGTGTTCGGTGTGCTGCTGATTCCGCTCGGCTTCACCCTGGCGTGGATGTCGATCTTCGGCAACAGCGCACTGGACCAGGTGATCAACCATGGCATGACGGCACTGGGCCAGGCAGCGTTGGACAACCCGTCCATGAGCCTGTACCTGCTGCTGGAAACCTACCCCTGGAGCAAAGCGGTGATCGCCATGACGGTGTTCATCAGTTTCGTGTTCTTCGTCACCTCGGCCGACTCCGGCACCGTGGTGCTGTCCACCCTGTCTGCCACGGGCGGCAGTACCGACGAAGACGGCCCCAACTGGCTGCGCATCTTCTGGGGCGCCATGACCGCGCTGGTCACCAGCGCCTTGCTGTTCGCCGGCAGCATCGATTCGCTGAAGTCGGCGGTGGTGCTGACGTCGTTGCCGTTCTCGCTGATTCTGCTGTGCATGATGTGGGGGCTGCACAAGGCGTTCTACATGGAGTCGCAGCGGCGGATCGCACAGCTGCACTCCCTGGCACCCTTCGCCCAGACGCGGCGTGGCCGTGGCGGCTGGCGGCAGCGCCTGAACCAGGCGGTGCACTTCCCGTCACGCGATGAGGTGTACCGCTTCATGGATGACGTGGTGCGCCCGGCCATTGCCGATGTACGTGAAGTGTTCGAGCAGAAGGGCCTTGTGCTGATCACCCAGGACGACCCCAGCCACGACAACGTCAGCCTGAAGGTGGGCCATGGCGAAGAGCAGCCGTTCATCTACCAGGTGCAGATGCGTGGCTACTTCACGCCATCGTTCGCCCTGGGTGGGCTGGGCGCGCAGGACTTGAAGAACCGCCGCTACTACCGGGCGGAAGTGCACCTGAGCGAAGGCAGCCAGGACTACGACCTGGTGGGCTACAGCAAGGAGCAGATCATCAACGACATCCTTGATCAGTACGAACGGCACATGCAGTTCCTGCATCTGGTGCGCTAGAGGCTGCCCTGCAGGCATCGCCGCGGCTCGTCGCCATGACAGGCCGCGGTGATGCCCCGATCAGAAGGGTGCATCCCCCAAAATGGTGGCCCGATGCATCACCCGCCGGCTTGGTCGGTAATCGTCCACGGCAAAGTGCTGGGTCACGCGGTTGTCCCAGAACGCCACGTCGTTCTCCTGCCAGCGCCAGCGAATGCTGAACTCCGGCCGCGTGGCATGGGCGAACAACAGCCGCAACAGGGCATCGCTTTCCAGTTCGCTCAGCTCGTTGATACGCGTGGTAAACCCCTCGTTGACGAACAACGCCTTGCGCCCGCTTACCGGGTGGGTACGCACCACTGGGTGCGACAGCGGCGGGTTGTTGCGCCGCGTGGCCTCCCAGCGCGCCAGGTCTTCTGGCGTGGTCCCAAAACGCTCCAGCGGGAACGACTTGGTGAAGTCGTGGGTGGCCGTAAGCCCCTCCAGCATCGCCCGCAGCGGCGCCGACAAACCCTCCAGCGCCGCAATGCCGCTGGCCCACAAGGTGTCGCCACCGTAGGCCGGCAGCTGCTTGGCGCTGAGCACGGCGCCAAGTGCCGGGGTAGGCAAAAAGGTCACGTCGGTGTGCCACACCGCATTGTCCCGCACATCGGTCACGGCGGTATCCAGCACCAGCACCTGCGGTGTCTGCGGCACATTGGGGTAGATCGGGTGAATGTGCAGGTCGCCGAACAGCGCGGCAAAGCGTGCCTGCTGCTGCGGGTTGATGGGCTGGTCGCGCAGGAACAACACCTGGTGCCTGAGCAGTGCCTGCTCGATGGCATCGCGGTCCTGGGCGGTGATGTCGCGGCTGATGTCCACGCCACTGATCTGTGCGCCCAGTGCCGGGCTGAGGGGGGTAATGGTCAGGCTCATGTCGGTCTCTCAATCAGGCGCCAGTGTGCCGGCGTGGTCAGTGGGCTTGCCCGTGCCAGGGCACCAGCTTGCGTTGCAGGGCGCGCAGGCTCATTTCCAGCGCGAAGGCGATCAGCGCGATCAGCAGGATGCCCAGTACCACCACATCCGTGACCAGAAACTGCGCGGCAGACTGCACCATGAAGCCCAGGCCGCTGGTGGCTGCGATCAGCTCGGCGGCCACCAGGGTGGACCAGCCCACGCCCAGGCCGATGCGGATGCCGGTGATGATGTCGGGCAGCGCGCTGGGCAGGATCACGTGACGAACCAGCTGGGCCTTGCTGGCACCCAACGACTGCGCGGCACGTAACCTGGCCGGGTCGACGGTGCGTACGCCGGTGGCGGTGGCGATGGCGATCGGGGCAAAAATGGCCAGGTAGATCAGCAGTACTTTCGAGGCTTCACCAATGCCGCACCAGATCACGATCAGTGGCAGGTAGGCCAGCGGCGGGATGGGCCGGTAGAACTCGATGAGTGGGTCGAGGATGCCGCGCGCCACGCGGTTGTAGCCGATGGCAATGCCCACCGGGATGGCTGTCAGGGTGGCAGCCAGCAGCGCGAAGCCGATGCGCCCGAGGCTGGCGGCCAGGTGCTGCCACAGGCTGGCGTCCATGTAGCCCTGAGTCAGCAGGCTCCAGGCCCGGTTCAGAATATCCGCCGGCGAGGGCAGAAACAGCGGCTCTACCCAACCAGCAGCGGTTACCAGCCACCAGGCCAGCAGCAGGCTGCCCAGTGTCAGGGCGCTGATCCAGCGGGTGGGCAGTGGGCGGCGTGCACGCAGGGCGGGCTGCGCCGACGCGTCGTGTTCGCCGTCTGCCAGCAGGTCCAGGATGTTCATGCGTGCTCCTTCAGGTGCTGGCGCTGGGAAAACACCCGCGCCAGCACGTGTTCGCGGGTTTCGATGAAGGCCGGGTCAGACTTGATGGCACGGGCGGGTTCGCCGGCTGCATAGCGTTGGCCAAAGTCCAGCTTCAGGCGCTCGACCACCCGCCCCGGGTTGGGCGCCAGCAGTATCAGGTCGCTGGCCAGGAATACGGCTTCTTCGATGTCGTGGGTAATCAGGAACACGGGTTTGGCAGTGCGTTGCCACACTTGCAGCAACAGCTCCTGCATCTGCTCGCGGGTGAAGGCATCCAGGGCGCCGAACGGCTCGTCCATCAGCAGCACCCGGGGGTCGGCTGCCAGTGCCCTGGCCAGGCCAACCCGCTGTTTCTGGCCGCCGGAGAGCTGCCATATGCTGCGCTCGGCAAAGCCGTGCAGGTCCACCAGCGCCAGCATCTCCCGTGCCTTGGCTTGCCGCTGCGCACGCGGCACACCGGCCAGCTCCAGGCCGAAGGCAACATTGGCCAGTACGTTCTGCCAGGGCAGCAGGGCGTCGTCCTGGAACACCACGCCGCGTTCCGCTCCGGGCCCTGCGACCGGCACACCGTCGAGGGTGATGCGGCCGCTACTGGGGCTGACGAAGCCGGCGATCAGGTTCAGCAACGACGTCTTGCCACTGCCGGAGGGCCCAAGGGCCACCAGCAGTTGGCGCGGCCCGAGGCTGAGATTGATGTCGGCCAGTACGGGGGCGGTGGCGCCGGGGTACTGTGCACTGATGTGCTCCAGTTCGAGCAAGGCCATGGCAGGCTCCGTGGTTATCTACGGGTTCAGTTGGGCAGGTACTGGGCGCTGACGTAGGGCGCGTAGTCCGGCAGTACGGCGTCGACCTTGCCCTGCTGCTTGAGGAAGGTGGCCGTGTCGGTCAGCGCCTGGGTGGTCGGGGCGCCCAGCGTCTTTGCCTGGTCTGCGGCCAGGGGGTAGACGTTGCCTTGCAGCAGTACCGGGATGTCGCTGGGCTTGGCACCCGACAGCTTGGCCAGCTTGGCCACGTTGTCGGGGTTGGCCAGCCAGGTTTTGGGGTCGTGGCGGTAGGCGGCGTAGGCATCCAGCGTGACCTTGGCGAAGGCCTTGACCACTTCAGGGTGCTGGGTGGCGTAGTCCTTGCGCACGATCCAGGCGTCGAAGGTCGGGGCGCCTTGCTTGGCCAGCTCGCCAGAGGTGATCAGCACCTTGCCGGTTTCCTTGGCCACACCCAGGGCGGGGTCCCACACATAGGTGGCATCGATATCGCCACGCTTCCAGGCGGCGATGATGGCCGGTGGTGCCAGGTTGAGGATCTGCACCTTGGCAGGGTCGATGTTCCAGCCTTTAAGCGCTGCCAGCAGGCTGTAATGGCCTGTGGAAACAAACGGCACCGCCACCTTCTTGCCTACCAGGTCTTGCGGGGTCTTGATGTTGTCGCGGGCGACCAAGGCTTCACCGGCGCCGATCTGCGTGGCGATCAGGAATGTCTCGATGGGCAGCTTGCGCGTGGCGGCAGCTGCCAACGGGCTTGAGCCCAAGTAGCCGATCTGTACGTCGCCGCTGGCCACCGCAGTGATCACATCGGCACCGTTATCGAACTTGCGCCAATCAATGCTGGCCTTGCTGGCTTTTTCGTAGTCGCCGTCAACCTGGGCCACTTTGGCGGGGTCGACCGTGGTCTGGTAGGCAACGGTCAGGTCGGCGGCCTGTGCCAGCCAGCTGGCGCCGGCGAGGGTGAGGGCGGTAAGCAGGCGCAGTGGAGTATGCGGATTCATTGGGCGTTCTCGTCGGCAAGGAGGCAGTGATGAGAAGGCTAAATGATCTAAGAAAGACGAAATAAATAACTTTTAGGCATTAGCTTAGGCGGTTGGTGCAGCCAGGTGATCTTTTTCAGCAAATGCGCGCCAACCGCCTGGAAATAACCTATGGTTATTCCCCTGGCGCGACCTACAACAAAACGCAGTAAAGGTTCACACCATATTCCGTAAAAATCTTAAGGTTTCACAAAACAGTCATTTTGGATTTATAGGATTGTCATTATCCTGTAGCCCAGGTGGCGCCTTAGACCAAAGTCGCGAAATGTTTAGAAACGATTGACTAAATGGTCACGCTTTGGGACTAAATCGCCAATCCACGGTGAGCAGGGCACAGACCCCGCCGCCAGCGATACACAAAAATTAGAACGTAGAGGAGCAAAACATGTACAAGTCCAGCCTGGCCATCGCCGTGGCACTGGGGGTTATCGCCCAACAAGCAGGCGCTGCCGGTTTCGTAGACGACAGCAAACTGTCGCTCAGCTCGCGCACCATGTATTTCAACAACGACAACCGTGACGGTGGCGCAGACAACCGTGAGTCGGGTCAGGGCTTCAAGCTCGACTACCTGTCCGGTTTCACCGAGGGGACCGTTGGCTTCGGTGTTGACGTACAGGCCCTGTGGGGTATCCACCTGGACGGTGGCCGCGGCAAGCACCCGGACAACAGCAGCTTCTTCCCAAGCGACTCCGACGGTTCTGCTGCCAGCCAGTGGGCGCGCGTAGGCGGTAACGCCAAGGCACGCTTCTCCAAGACCGAGGTTCACTACGGTAGCGCCCTGGCGCCAAACCTGCCGATCCTGGTGTCCAACGATGGCCGTCTGCTGCCGCAGACCTTCGAGGGTGGCACCATCCAGTCGAAGGAAATCGACAACCTGACCATCAACGCGGGCCAGCTGACGCACGCCATGGGCCGTGCTTCGAGCAACCGTACCGGCCTGTCGGTCAACGGCGCCTTCCGTGACAGCAACAAGTTCCGCTACGGCGGCCTGGACTACAAGCTCACGCCAGACCTGACCCTGCAGTACTACTACTCGAACCTGGAAGACTTCTACAAGCAGCACTTCCTGGGGGCTACCCACGTCTTCAAGATCGCTGACGACCAGTCCTTCAAGACCGACCTGCGCTATTTCAACAGCAGCAGCGACGGCCGCAACGGCGATTCGGGCTACACCTTCAACAACAACGGCGGCTTTGCCAAGAACCCGGGCGAAGTCGACAACAAGACCTGGTCCGCGATGTTCACCTACACCCTGGGTGGCCACTCGCTCATGGTCGGTCACCAGCGCGTCAACGACGACGGTGGCTTCGTATGGCTGAACCAGGGCAGCGTCCGCAAGGACGGCTCGCGCTCCTCGCTGGAAGGCGCCGGCGGTGCAAGCTTCTACCTGTTCACCGACAGCATGATCAACCAGTTCGCCAAGGCGGGTGAAAACACCACCTTCGGTCAGTACTCGTATGACTTCGCACGCCTGGGCGTACCGGGCCTGAAGGCGTCGGTCTCGTACCTTAAAGGCGAAGACGGCAAGAACGCCAACGGCAACGGCACCTTCAGCGAATGGGAACGTGACGCTCGCGTCGACTACGTGATCCAGGAAGGCACCTTCAAGGGCCTGGGCGCCAGCCTGCGTCACGGCGTATACCGTGGCACCGGCACCAGCTCGCTGGCTGACCAGGACCAGACCCGTCTGATCTTCAACTACACTTACAACTTCCTGTAAGCCGTAGCGCCAGTAGAAAGCCTCGCCGTGTGCGAGGCTTTTTTGTACCTGCAATTCAATGGGCTAAAAAATTATAAATAAATCGTTATTTATTCTTTTTATTTTTATTCGAATGCAGGCACATTGAACCCATACCCCACGGCGCCAGCACAGGAGTTGCAGCCCATGAGCCTCAAACTCGGCGATATCGCCCCCGATTTCGAACAGGATTCCAGCGAAGGCAAAATCCACTTTCACCAGTGGCTGGGCAACAGCTGGGGTGTGCTGTTCTCCCACCCCGCCGACTTCACCCCAGTGTGCACCACCGAGCTGGGGCTGACCGCCAAGCTGAAGGACGAATTTGCCAAGCGTGGGGTCAAGGCCATCGCCTTGTCGGTAGACCCGGTGGACTCGCACCACCGCTGGATCGACGACATCAACGAAACCCAGAACACCGTGGTCAATTTCCCGATCATCGCTGACGCCGACCGCAAGGTGTCCGACCTGTACGACCTGATCCACCCGAACGCCAGCGATACCCTGACGGTGCGTTCGCTGTTCGTGATCGACCCGAACAAAAAAGTGCGCCTGACCATTACCTACCCGGCCAGTACCGGGCGCAACTTCAATGAGATTCTGCGGGTGATCGACTCGCTGCAACTCACCGACACCCACAAGGTGGCCACGCCAGGGAACTGGCAGGATGGCGATGATGTGGTGATCGTGCCCTCGCTCAAGGACGAGGAAGAAATCAAGCAGCGGTTCCCCAAAGGGTACCGCGCCGTGAAACCGTACCTGCGGTTGACACCCCAGCCAAATCGTTAGTGGATTCGTTGTTGCATCGCTCTTAGCCAAGCAGGGTTTCAGGCCGTTTCGACGGCCTTTTTTTTGCCTGAAAGAATGTGCCCGGCCGCGGAGCGACAGCCTGCATTTGTAAGATCCTAAAGGAATAAACAAATAAATAAATATGATTTATAGATATATGAAGAAGCTGTTACTGTCGTTTCAACAGAACACAAGGAAGCCTTCCAATGCTGGTCGTCTCAATCGGTGGTAGCCCCAGTACCCGTTCACGCTCCGGCGTGCTGCTCGAGCGCTCGCGCCAGTGGCTGCAGGGCCAGGGCGTGGAAGTGGTGAGCTTCCAGGTACGTGACTTCCCCGCAGAAGACCTGCTGCATGCGCGCTTCGACAGCCCGCAGGTGCAGCACTTCCAACAGTTGGTGGCCCAGGCCGATGGCCTGATCGTGGCTACCCCGGTGTACAAGGCATCTTTTGCCGGGGCCCTCAAGACACTGCTCGACCTGCTGCCTGAGCGTGCGCTGGAACACAAGATCGTGTTGCCCATCGCTACGGGCGGCAGCATCGCCCACATGCTGGCCGTGGACTACGCATTGAAACCGGTGCTCTCAGCACTCAAGGCGCAAGAGACCCTGCAAGGGATCTTCGCCGACGACAGCCAGATAGCCTACGGCGAAGGCAACAAGCCCGCCGTGCTGGCACCGGCACTGGAAGGCCGCCTGCTGGACTCGCTGGAAACCTTCCACGTGGCGCTGGCCCGTCGGCCGCGCCCTGTAGCGCCCGGCGTCCTCAATGAACGCCTGATCAGCGCTCGCTGGAGCATCTGACCGGCTACACCGCTTTACCACCTTACTCGCCCGTCAACGAGGCAAGCAGGTGCAACCCGAACCCATCGCACAGGAGAGCGCCATGCGCACAGTCTTCTTGCGTCGCGGTCTGGTCGCCCTGTTTGCGGCGGCTGTGTCCTTCGGCGCCATTACCCACGCCCAGGCCGAAAGCCTGCGCATCGGCTATCAGAAATACGGCACCCTGGTGCTGCTCAAGGCCAAAGGCACGCTGGAAAAGCGCCTGGCCGATCAGGGCATTCAGGTGCAGTGGACAGAATTCCCCGGCGGCCCCCAGCTGCTTGAAGGGCTGAACGTCGGTTCGGTCGACTTTGGGGTTACCGGCGAAACCCCGCCTGTGTTTGCCCAGGCAGCAGGCGCCGACTTGCTGTACGTGGCCTACGAGCCCCCTGCGCCGCACAGCGAAGCCATTCTGGTGCCCAAGGGCTCGTCGATTCAGTCCGTAAAAGAACTCAAGGGCAAGAAGGTCGCGCTCAACAAAGGCTCCAACGTGCATTACCTGCTGGTTCGCGCCCTGGAAGATGCCGGCCTCAAGTACACCGACATTCAGCCTGTGTACCTGCCGCCCGCCGATGCCCGTGCCGCGTTCGAGCGCGGCAGTGTCGACGCCTGGGTGATCTGGGACCCGTACCAGGCTGCCGCCGAGCAGCAACTGCAAGCCCGTACGCTGCGTGACGGCAAGGGGTTGGTCGACAACCACCAGTTCTACCTGGCCACCCGCAAGTACGCCACCGCGCACCCGGCGGTGATCAACGCCCTGATCGAAGAGGTGCGTGCGGTGGGCGAGTGGTCACAGGCCAACCCGCAGCAGGTTACCGATCAGGTGGCGCCGCTGCTTGGCTTGCCCGCCGACATCACCCTTACCTCGGTCAAGCGCCAAGGCTACGGCGCTGCGCCGCTGACGCCGGCCGTGGTGGCCGCGCAGCAAAAGATCGCTGACACCTTCCAGGGGCTCAAGCTGATACCCAAGCCGCTGAGCATCAAGGACGTGATCTGGACGCCCCCGGCCAAGGTCGCCACCGCGCCTTGATCCCTTCGCCTGCGCCGGGGCGTTGCCTCGGCTGAGTCACCCTTCAGGAGACAACTCCAATGAGCCTCAATATTTTCTGGTTTTTGCCCACCCACGGTGACGGCAAGTACCTGGGTACCTCCGATGGCGCCCGTGCGGTCGACCACGGTTACCTGCAACAGATTGCCCAGGCGGCAGACCGCCTTGGTTTTGGTGGCGTACTGATCCCTACCGGGCGGTCCTGCGAGGACTCCTGGCTGGTGGCGGCATCGTTGATCCCGGTCACCCAGCGGCTGAAGTTTCTGGTGGCCCTGCGCCCGGGCATCATCTCGCCCACCGTGGCAGCCCGCCAGGCTGCCACCCTCGACCGGCTGTCCAATGGCCGCGCCCTTTTCAACCTGGTGACCGGCGGCGACCCGGACGAACTGGCCGGTGATGGCCTGCATCTCAACCATCAGGAGCGCTACGAGGCGTCCGTGGAGTTCACCCGCATCTGGCGCAAGGTGCTGGAAGGCGAGGTGGTGGACTACGACGGCAAGCACATCCAGGTAAAGGGCGCCAAGCTGCTCTACCCGCCCATCCAGCAGCCGCGCCCACCGCTGTATTTCGGCGGCTCGTCCGAGGCAGCCCAGGACCTGGCGGCGGAGCAGGTGGAGCTGTACCTGACCTGGGGTGAGCCACCCAGCGCCGTTGCCGAAAAAATCGCCCAGGTGCGCGCCAAGGCGGCCGAGCAGGGCCGCGAGGTGCGCTTTGGCATCCGCCTGCACGTGATCGTGCGGGAAACCAACGCAGAAGCCTGGGCCGCAGCCGAAAAGCTTATTTCCCACCTGGATGACGACACCATCGCCCGCGCCCAGGCCTCGCTGGCCCGCTTCGACTCCGTGGGGCAGCAGCGCATGGCCGCACTGCACAACGGCAGCCGCGACAAGCTGGAGGTCAGCCCCAACCTGTGGGCGGGCGTGGGCCTGGTACGTGGCGGGGCCGGCACAGCGCTGGTAGGCGACGGCCCGACCGTGGCGGCGCGGATCAAAGAATATGCAGCCTTGGGCATCGACACCTTCATCTTCTCTGGCTACCCGCACCTGGAAGAGTCTTACCGGGTTGCCGAACTGCTGTTCCCGCACCTGGACGTGCAACGCCCGGAACAGGCCACGGCGGGCGGTTACGTCAGCCCCTTCGGCGAGATGGTGGCTAACAACATCCTGCCTAAATCCGTCGCGCAGAGCTGAGGGGCCGTCATGAGCCGTGCAACTTCCAACACCCTGACCCAGCGCCTGGCACCATGGGCGCTGCCGGTGCTGCTGCTGGCCGCCTGGCAGCTGGCCGTCAGTGCAGGCTGGCTGTCTACCCGCATATTGCCTGCGCCCAGTGCCGTGCTCAGTGCCGGCGTAGAGCTGGTGCGCAGCGGGGAAATCTGGACCCACCTGGCAATCAGCGGCTGGCGCGCCGGGCTGGGCTTCGTCATCGGTGGCAGCATCGGGCTGGTGCTGGGCTTCATCACCGGCCTGTCAAACTGGGGCGAACGCCTGCTCGACAGCTCGGTGCAGATGATCCGCAACGTGCCGCACCTGGCGCTGATACCACTGGTCATCCTGTGGTTCGGTATCGATGAATCGGCCAAGATTTTCCTGGTGGCGCTGGGCACGCTGTTCCCTATCTACCTGAACACTTACCACGGCATCCGCAACGTCGACCCGGCGCTGGTCGAAATGGCCCGCAGCTATGGTTTGTCTGGTTTCAGCCTGTTCCGCCAGGTGATTCTGCCGGGCGCACTGCCTTCGATTCTGGTGGGCGTGCGCTTTGCCCTGGGCTTCATGTGGCTGACCCTGATCGTTGCCGAAACCATTTCGGCCAATGCCGGCATCGGCTACCTGGCCATGAACGCCCGTGAGTTCCTGCAAACCGATGTGGTGGTGCTGGCCATCGTCCTCTACGCCGTGCTCGGCAAGCTCGCCGACCTGGCCGCCCGTGGCCTGGAGCGTGTGTGGCTGCGCTGGCACCCGGCTTACCAGGTGGCAAGGAAGGAGGCCGCATGACCATTCTGAACGATTCGCCACAACGCCTGCTGCGGGGTATCCCGCTGGCGTCCAGCGGCCTGCGCAAGGCGTTTGGCCCGCGCGAGGTATTGAAGGGCATCGACCTGCACATCCCGGCCGGCCAGTTCGTCGCCATCGTCGGGCGCAGCGGCTGCGGTAAAAGCACGCTGCTGCGTTTGCTGGCTGGGCTCGACCAGCCCACTGCCGGGCAGCTGCTGGCCGGTGCCGCACCGCTGGAAGAGGCCCGCGAAGAAACCCGCTTGATGTTCCAGGACGCCCGCCTGTTGCCGTGGAAAAAGGTCATCGACAACGTTGGCCTGGGCCTGAAGGGCGACTGGCAGCCCCGCGCCCTGCAGGCACTGGAGGCGGTGGGCCTGGCCGACCGCGCCCATGAATGGCCTGCGGCGTTGTCCGGTGGGCAGAAGCAGCGCGTGGCCCTGGCCCGTGCGCTTATTCACCAGCCGCGCCTGCTGCTGCTCGATGAGCCGCTCGGCGCGCTGGATGCCCTGACCCGCATCGAGATGCAGCAACTGATCGAGCGCCTGTGGCGCCAGCATGGCTTCACGGTGCTGCTGGTGACGCATGACGTAAGCGAGGCAGTCGCCGTGGCCGACCGGGTGATTCTGATCGAAGAAGGCGAGGTGGGCCTGGACCTTACCGTCGACCTGCCACGGCCCCGTGCGCGTGGCTCCCATCGCCTGGCCGCGCTGGAAAGCGAGGTCTTGCAACGTGTTCTGTCAGCGCCGGGCACAGCCCCCGAACCTGACCCTGTAGCCCCTTTGCCCACGCAACTGCGCTGGGCGCTCTGAACCCACTGAAGCCCATAGAAGGAATTACCCCATGACCATCAAAGCCATCAACGTTCGTAACCAGTTCAAAGGTACTGTGAAAGAAATCCTGGAAGGCCCGGTACTGTCGGAAATCGACGTGCAGACTGCCTCGGGCATCGTCACCTCGGTGATTACTACCCGCTCGGTGCGTGAGCTGGAACTGCAGGTTGGCAGCGAAGTGATCGCCTTCGTGAAATCCACCGAAGTGTCCATCGCCAAGCTGTAAGCCAAACGGCACCCGGGCTGTCAGGCAGCCCGGGTGATGCGGCATTTGTCAGCCAGCCGGGCGCAGGCTGCCGAACAGCTTGTTGGCCTGGGCCTCAGTCATGGCCGCGCGCCAAGCCCCTTCCCCCAGGTCACGTTCGCTGGCCAGTTTCAGGTGGCCTGCTTCCAGGCGGGTGAAGCCGCTTGCCGGTTTGTGCCGGAAGTGGAAGTGCGCATACCACAGCGGCTGCCCGCTGGTGCGGTCCACTATGCGGTACTCCTCCAGGTATTCCACCGGGTTGCCTTTACGGTCCCGTTTCGGGTTCAGCGTGCGCGACCAGCCAAGCTCCACCTCCTGCTGTTCCACCAGGTATTCCAGGTAAGCCACTGTCGGCTTGCTGCTTGCCTTGCTCTGGGCTATGCGCAGTTGCCGGCCCAGTGCATGCATCTCTGCTGCAGCGGTTTCCAGCTGCTGGGTTAACCCCAGGTGGCTGGCGGTGAACGCAGTACCCGCCTTGCGCCGGATGCTCTCGCCCAGAAATCGCAACTGCTGGGCGTGGCCTTCCGCGATGTCTTCCAGGTCTACCGGGAGGGTTTGCGGTTTCTGGTACTGGTGCAGCCTGGCCCGTTGCTGATCGATGGCATTCAGGCGGGCGCTGGCGGTTTCAAGCAACGAGGGAAGGGGTTGCGTGGGCATCCAGGGCTCTTCAGCTACCTGTTGCCATTGGCCTGTCTCACTTTTGACGTAGACAGTGTGCGCCTGTTCGGAATTGGGCTGGTTGATGCGCATGCGGGTCTGGCCGCGCTCGACGAACGCGTTACCGATCAGCGGGCCTTCCACCGTCTCGAACAGGCGCGGGCGGCTCGCGCCCCGCGGGGGTTGGCCGGTAGAAGGGCGGGGCAAGCTGGCCTTGGCGAGGTTGGCGTCGATCTCGTCGATCATTTCCCGCATGAGGTGGCGAAACGACGAGGTTTCTGCAGGCGCCAGCAAGTCCGTGAAGTTGTCTTCCCAGGCAGTCAGGTGGTTCAGGTAGCGCCCGTAGCGGCTTCTGGCGTGGCTGAGAAACGTGCGCTCCTGGGCGCGGCTGAGGCGCGCTTGCGGCAGCTGTACCTGGCTGTACAGGGTGCTGCGCAGGGCCACCCCCTGTTCATGGAAGTGGGTCATGAAGGCGCCCATGCGCGGGTGCTCCACCGCGCTTGCCTTGAACAGGATCATCGACAGGATCGACGCCCTGACCACGCGGGTGTTGGTCAGGTCCAGCACCAGGCCGGTCTGCTGCACGCGGGCCATGTAGGTGCTCAGGGCATCACCTTGCAAGGTGGTGTGCCGTACCTGATGGCTGGCGGCCAGGCGCTCCGCTTCCACCAGCGTCAGCACCATCTCCTTGCTTGCCGCCAGTGAATTCTGGGTCAGGCGCTTGGCGACCGAGGTGTGTGTGGTAGACCCAGGCAGTGCCTGAATGGCGCTGAACGCCAGCTTGACCTGCTGGGTGGCGAGGGTGAAGCGGTCCGAAACCAGGTGCATGTCCAGCACCGCCATCTCAAGAATGTTTTCTTCGCAAAGGGCCTTGAAGCGTACGTAGTCTGCCCGAGCCAGCGTGGCACGTTGCTCCCGCAGGCGCGCCACTGCTTGCTCGTTGAACGCCATGTTGCCCTGGAGCTCTTCGGCCAGTTGCGTACGTGCATTGACGTAGGCAGCCCGTTGCCCCTCGGTGGGCTGCCTGCCTTCGGCCACAGCCTCCACCGCCGCGCGATAGGCCGCCTGCTTCTGTGCCAGGCGGGGCCGGCTGCGGATTAATTCGTCATTGATGTCGTGGGCCAGTTCCAGGCCGGTAAGGCGCCTGGGCTGGGCGCGCATCGCCATGCGCCAGTAGGCGACGCCACGGTTGTACAGCGAGGTAAGTGCACCGCCGCCCCCGCGCAGGCCGCTGTCCACCAATAGGCCACTGAGGCGGCCAGGCGTTTCCCAGACCCCTCGCTCGCTGAGCCGCACAGGCTGACGATAGCTGCGTATGCCCTGGGGTTTAAGCCGCCAGGTCAGGTGAGCGGCATCCCATTCGACCGCGTACCAGGCCGTGTTGCGGGTGATGTAGGTTTGCTGGGTAGCCGTGTGCTCGAATACCCCGGCGCCCTGGGGAAGGCTGCAACGCACCATCGGGCCGCTGGGCAGGTCGGTTTCGTAGCCGCTGAAGGCACCGAGGGGTGGGAGGGGTGTTCCGCTCACCGGGCGCAGGGGTTGCAGGCGCTGACGTTGCTGGGTCAATAGCCGCGCCGTTATGGCAGGCTTGCCAGTGGCTACAACCAGCGGAGCCATGGTCAGCACTGCGTCGCTGATCGACTGCAGCAGGCTGACGAGGTGCGTCAGGCCGTCTTCCAGGTTGCCTTGTTCGAAAGCGGTGACCGCAGCAGTAGCCGCCTGCCAGCCGTCGTAGAGCGCAAGGCCGGTACCCGCGCCGGGCAATATACCGAGTACCAGCCGCAGCCCCATGAAAAAGTAACGGTCAAAAACCTGCGGCGCAGCGAGGGCCAGGTCGGCCTGGCTGCGAGAGGTGGCGCGATGTTGGCGGATAAGCGCCCCCATGCCCTGGCGGGACTCGTAGGTTGGCAGGCTCGGCGCAAGCGCGATGCCCACGCCGATGAAACCGTTGAAGCCTGCCTGCAGCGCGGCATTGATGTACTGCTCATGCTCATCCGGGTTGCCGGTCAAGGTCTGCTCGGCGAGGTAGCGGGCCATGGCGCTGTCCAAGGCCATGGTCTGCAGCGCTTCGCATGCCGCACTGCTGTCCGGGTACTGGCTGATGGCCTTGCCGTTGGGAGCCTCCGGCATGTAGAGCAGCACAGGGCCCGCCGTACCTTGCACCAGTGCAATGCCGGCCAGCGCGACACTGCTGCTCGAACCGTCGGCCGCCACACCCGGCTTCAACTCCAGCGAGTAGTAGGCAAGAGTTCGGGCTGTGCCTGTAGATATTTGTTCGCTGTAGAGCGTTTCGAGCATGTGCTGGCCGCTGGCATCCAGGCCGGTGGGGCGACTTAGCAGCAGGAGCTTCAGACGATGCTCGTATGGCGCACGCAGGGTTTCCTGGCGCCAGGCCACCTGCCAGGGCGTTTCATGTTCGAAGCCCAGGTAGGCTTGGGCGATGTGTGTTTCGAAGCGGCCGGCCGCATCCAGTTCGGCAATCAGCATGGCAATGCGCGCTGGCGTAAGCCGTTCTGCCAGATAAGGGTTCGCAGGCTCGAACTTTACCGTGGCATTGCCCAGGCGCAGGCGGCGCTGTTCATCCAGCGCCACCATGATGAAGGCTTCGAGGGGCACATCACTGCGCGCCGTGCTGAACATGGGTACGTCCCGCGCCCCCGCCCCACCGGCGGCCGATTGGCCGGTGACCTCTTTGTTCAGGGTGACACTGTCAGCGATGTCGAGGGTGATCTGCCCGGCATCCTGCACACCGAACTCAGTGCGCAAATGGTCCCTCAGCAGTTGGCGGGTAAATTGATCGCGTGGTGGCAGGCTCGACGTGAGCAGGCCGGTAGCGGTGCGCAGTGACGCTTGCAGTGTTTCGATCTGGGCAGCCACTGCGGCGATCTGCTGGGCATCGAGATGGCTTAATCGGGGCAGATTGTGCTGAAAATGGCCGCTACGGTTTTTCTCGGCGAACCGTGCAAAGGCGGTCAACCTGGCGCGATGTTCACTGATGCACAGCCGCTGACGCGCCTGTTCGCGTGAAGTGTCAGCGGGCAGGGAGGCAGCGATGGCGTCAACGCATTGCAGCATGAAGTGCCCATCGACGGGCGGGTGCTCGAATACGAAGGTGGGCGCGTTGCTCAGCCTCGAGTGCAGCGGCACGCCATCGCTGGCGTGGGCGGCCTCCAACAGCGCATCGGGCCATGCGCCGTCCAGGGTAGCCAGCAGGCTGCGTTCAAGTGCCGGTTCGTCAGCGAACGCCAGCAGCCCGCCGCGTTGGCCTGGGCGGTACAGCAGCAGCGTAGGGTCCTGCTTCTGGGCGGGCTCAGCGGGCAGTTCACGTACTGTGATGTAACCGCTCAATACCCAGCGGTGGCCGGCGCTGATCACTGCCAGCGCACGCACCTGTACCGGCCTTTGCAGGCTTGGCTCCGGCCTGTTGACAAGGTGTTCCACCCAGCCAAGGTGTGCAGCCGCCAACTCGCCCAGCGTGTGTTGCAGCCGTGCTTCGGCCAGCACCGCCTGGCATAGCCCCTCTGCAATCTGCGTGCGCCTGGTTTTGTCGCCGGCCTGCTGGTGCAGCACGGCGCTGCTCACGGGCTCAGGCAGTGCGAGCAGGTAGGTGTCCAGCGTGGTTTTCACCAGGTCCTGCGCCGCCTGCTGTTCGCGCAGCTGTGTGACTTTGGCCGAGGTCGGCGCGGTGTCGCCTGCCAGGTAATGCTCCAGCAGCGCCTCCTGCTGTTCGACACGCTGCTGGCGCCAACCGATGGGCAGGTGTTCCTCAAGGCAGGCGAAATGCACCTCTTGCGTGGCCATGGCGGCGTCGTCGGCGCACACCTGGGCGATCCGTGCCGCCAGGTCCTGTGGCAGAGCCTCCGGCACGACGGCGTTTCGCTGGTTCTCCCAGGCTTGCAGGGCTGTCCAGTCCAGTGGGTCCGTGGCACTGGTTAGGCACGCTTGCAGCAGGTGATGGTCGATAAGGCCCTGGTGCTGCGCCAGGGTTTCTGCCATCAGTGCGCTGAAACCGTCGCCGTGCAGCGGCGTGACGATTACATCGTCGCTGCTGCCCTGGTTGATGGGCCATCGCGGGTCCGGCCAGAAGGTGTGGCAGTTCTCGAACACCCAGGTACGCAGGCGCTGCAGGTCACTGAACAGCACAGTGCAGGTTGTGAGCCCTGGAATGTACAACAGCCAGCCGGTTGCTTCTGCTTCAGGCTCTACAACCATCGCCGCAACACTGCTCAGCGTTGGCGCGCCAGCGGGTTGCCATTGCAGTTGAGCGAAACGTGGGGTGGCTTGCCTTGCCGTCAGCCAGGCAGCGGTTGCCAGGTTTCCCAGCCCATAGGCAATGTCCAGGCTGTGCTCGAAATGCTCGCGCAGCAGGGTGCTTGCATGGCTTTGCCGTGAAACGGCAGTACCCGGCATGCGGGCAGCCCAGTAACCGCGGGTGGCCCGCAGCCTGGCGGTGCTTGCCAGCGGCCCCAGGTAACGTACCCAGTCAGCGGCGGTCATCTGGGCGTGATCACTGCCTTCTGCAAAGCCCCACGTTGTCCAGCTGGCAAACGGGTTGGCGAACGTCGGGTTCGCCAGCAGGCGGGCTGCGAATGAAAGCAAGGTGATCTGGTTGGCGCTATCACACAGCCCGCAGTGGGTTGGGTCTATCCCCAATTGAGCCTGCAATGCGTCGAGCAAGGTCTGGCGCAGGCTGGGCGCCTGACCGAACAGGTCTCGCAGCTGCCCGGCGCAGGCGGCCAGGGCCGGCTGTGCAGCGGTGAGCACGTTGCCTTTGCCGGCCAGGTGTTCGGGTACGGCGGCCAGGGCCGAGGCGGGGAACGTCTTGATGTTGCCCGGCTGGGCGTAAGTGGTGGGCATGGGCGATGGTCCCTATGGGGTGGCATGTGGTGCACCCATTGAAAGCATCGCGACGGTTCAGCCGGTGGTAGATGTATGTGCTCAGCTCGCCTTGCGCGGTGGCAGGAACGGCGGCAGGTAGAGGGACATGTAGGCTTCGAACACACGCATGCCTTCTTCGGCCATGCGTGGGGTGATCTGGTCGTACAACTGCATCGACCGGGCATACACCCGGTCGCTCAGCTCCATGGCCAGGGCGAACACCTCTACATCGTCTGGCAGGCTCGGCAACTGGAAGTGCCGGTCGAACAAGCGGTGCATCAGTTCGCCCAGCTCCATGTCGTGCTGGCGGTCGGCCTGTACTACTTCACTGAGCCCATGCTGGGCCAGAATCAACTGACGGGCCGCGGCGTCCTGGTGGTAGATGCCCAGCATGCGCTGTTCGATCAGCCGCGACAGCTGGTGCCAGGTGGTGAATGCGCTGCTGTCGATGGGCGCACTCAGGGCTTCACGGAATGCCCGGTGCACATCGGCGGTAAGCGCTTCGAGCAATGCCGGCACGCTGGCGAAGAAGTGGTACACCGACGAAGGCGGAATGTGCGCACGTTCCGCCACGCTGTAGATCGAGAGTGCAGCAACCCCTTCGCCTGCCAGTAGCTCGCGCGCAGCAGCCAGGATCGCGTCGATCCGGGCCTGGCTGCTGGCGCGGGGCCTGCGTGGGGTGCTGCTGCGGCTCATCAGTTGCTGATCGCCAGGATGCTCGCCTGGTAAGCGCCCACGAACAGGTCGAAGTCACCCACCTCTTGCTGCTCGAGGCGGGACTGCTCTGCCAGCGAGTCGCGGGCCAGGGTTTCGAACGCCTGCTGGCGCTCGACCGGTAGCGGCTGCTCGCGCAGGGTTTCGGCGTGGATGCGGCTTTGCCGCAAGGAAAACGCCACGAAGCTTTCGTCATGCTCGGTCATGCGGGCAAGCACTTGGGCAGACGGCGTGAGGGCCGGGTCTTCGACCTTGGCTTGCTGGGCGTCAAGGGCCTTGGCATGGTCGTCGCCACCGTGCGCCTGGTCCAGCAGGTCGGCCAGTGGGCGAATCTGCTCGATCAGTTCGCTGGCCCAGGTAGCCAGGCTGACCGGCTGGCCATTGTGCTGCAGTTCCAGCCCCGGGCGACGGCCTTCCTTGACCACTTTCAGGAAGTTGCTGGTGCACTGGGTGCACTCGCTGTTGCCCAGTTGTGGGCTGTCATCCAGCGCGCAGAACAGCAGGAAGGCGTCGAGGAAGCGTGCTTCGCTGATGTCGATGCCTATCGGCAGGAACGGGTTGATGTCCAGGCAGCGTACTTCTACGTACTGCACGCCACGCGAGGCCAGCGCCTGGATCGGGCGCTCGCCGGTATAGGTGACGCGTTTTGGGCGAATGTTCGAGTAGTACTCGTTCTCGATCTGCAGAATGTTGGTGTTCAACTGCACCCACTCGCCGTCCACGTGGGTACCGACTTCCACATACGGCGGGTAGGGGGTGCCCACTGCCTTGCGCAGGCTGTCGGTGTAGCTGGCCAGGTTGTTGTAGCAAGGCGTGAGGCCCGCCTGGGCATTGCTCTGGTAACCCAGGTCGCTCATGCGCAGGCTGGTGGCGTAGGGCAGGTACAGGGTATCGGCATCCAGTTCTTCGAGCTGGTGCGGGCGGCCGCGCAAGAAGCCTTTGTCCAGGGCCGGGGAGGCGCCGAACAGGTACATCAGCAGCCAGCTGTAACGGCGGAAATTGCGGATCAGCGCGATGTAGGCCGACGACTGATAGTCGCGCTCGCTTTCACCGCTGCCTTCGGCATCGCGCAACAGCGGCCACAGCGCCTCGGGCAGCGAGAAGTTGTAGTGGATACCGGCAATGCATTGCATGGTGCGCCCGTAGCGCAGGGCCAGGCCCTTGCGGTACACGTGCTTGAGCCTGCCGATGTTGGAGGTGCCGTATTCGGCGATCGGGATGTCTTCCTCGGCCGGCAGCGAGCACGGCATCGACGGGCTCCACAAGTACTCTTCGCCCAGTTTGCTGTAGACGAAGCGGTGGGTTTGCTCGAGGTTTTCCAGGACTTCGGCGGGGTCGGGCAGTGCCGGGGTGATGAACTCCAGCAACGACTCGGAATAATCGGTGGTGATCCGCTCGTTGGTGAGGGCCGAGCCCAGCGCCTCCGGGTGTGGGGTCTGGGCCAGGCGACCTTGGTCGGTCACGCGCAGGCATTCACGCTCAATACCGTGCAGGCACTGCTTGAGCAGGGGAAGATTTGCGCCGAGCAGGCTCAGGCGGCGGTTGAGGAGTTCGCTCAAGATGTATTCCTTCACGCGTCAGTCGCCCCAATATGGGGGTAGAGATAACGGTCTACAAGGGTAGGAAGAAAGGAACTGGCGTTGTCGCCTGGTTTACACGGCCCCAGCAGTGCCAGCGCACTGCTGGAAAATACCGCAGATACTGCTTTGTGAGCTAGATGACGACGAAGGTTCCTTGCGCCTTCGCCACCCGCTTGTCGCCCTGGACTACGTCGGCGTCGACCACCAGGGTGCGCCGCCCGGCGTGCAGCACACGGGCGATGCAGAGCACCTCGCCCTCGCTGACGGCGCGCAGGTAGTTGATCTTGCACTCCAGGGTGACGCTCTGCTGGTCAAAGCCATGGCTGGCCGAGCAGGCCAGGCCCATGGCGATGTCCACCAGGCTGAAAATCGCCCCGCCGTGCAGCTTCTGGCCACGGTTGCGCAAGTGTGGCTCCAGCGCCAGGGCCACTTCGGCAACACCCGCTTCCAGGTGTTGCAGGCGGCAGCCCAGCAGCTGGCTGAAGGCGCTTTCGACATACTCGCGCGGGATGTCCATCACTTCTTCTTCAACTGCTTGGCGTTGGCGAACAGCGCCGCCATGGCGTTGTTGGCCGGGGCAGCGGTTGCCGTTTCGCGCTGGCGCGGGGCCTGCTGCTGGCGGTTGCCGCCATTGCCACGGTTGCCGCCGTTGCCTCGGCCACCTTCAACCTTTTCGCCCGGGGTGTCGCCCATGCGCATGGACAGGCCGACGCGTTTGCGCGGGATATCCACCTCCATGACCTTGACCTTGACCACGTCGCCCGCCTTGACCGCCTCGCGAGGGTCTTTGACGAACTTTTCCGACAGTGCCGAAATATGTACCAGGCCATCCTGGTGCACACCGATGTCAACGAACGCGCCGAAGTTGGTGACGTTGGTCACAACGCCTTCCAGGATCATGCCCGGCTCCAGGTCCTTGAGGTCTTCGACGCCATCCTGGAAGGTGGCGGTCTTGAACTCGGGGCGCGGGTCGCGGCCGGGTTTGTCGAGCTCTTGCAGAATGTCGGTGACGGTCGGCAAGCCGAAGGTTTCGTCGGTGAACTTTTTCGGGTCCAGGCGCTTGAGGAAGCTGCTGTCACCGATCAGCGAGCGGATGTCACGGTCGGTGCCGGCGGCGATGCGTTGCACCAGCGGGTAGGCCTCCGGGTGCACGGCAGAAGCGTCCAGTGGGTTGTCGCCGTTCATGACGCGCAGGAAGCCTGCGGCCTGTTCGAAGGTTTTCTCACCCAGGCGGCTGACCTTTTTCAGCGCCGCGCGGGTCGCGAACGGGCCGTTGGCATCACGGTGGGCAACGATGTTTTGCGCCAGTGTGGCGTTCAGGCCAGAAATGCGCGTCAGCAGGGCCACCGAAGCGGTATTCACATCCACGCCCACGGCGTTCACGCAGTCCTCGACCACGGCGTCCAGGCCACGGGCCAGCTTGATTTGGGACACATCGTGCTGGTACTGGCCGACACCGATGGATTTTGGGTCGATTTTGACCAGTTCGGCCAACGGGTCCTGCAGGCGGCGGGCGATGGAGACAGCGCCACGGATCGACACGTCCAGGTCCGGGAATTCCCGCGCGGCCAGTTCCGACGCCGAGTACACCGAAGCACCGGCCTCGGACACCATCACCTTGGTGATCTTCAGTGCCGGGTACTGCTTGACCAGGTCGGCCACCAGCTTGTCGCTCTCGCGGCTGGCGGTGCCGTTGCCGATCGCGACCAGCTCCACCGAGTGCTTGGCGCACAGGGCGGCCATGACAGACAGGGTGCGGTCCCAGTCGTTCTTCGGCGCGTGCGGGTAGACGGTGGCGTAGTCCAGCAGCTTGCCGGTGGCATCCACCACGGCCAGCTTGCAGCCGGTGCGCAGGCCCGGGTCGAAACCCAGGGTGGCGCGTGGGCCGGCCGGTGCGGCCAGCAGCAGGTCGTGCAGGTTGTGGGCGAAGACATTGATGGCCTCGCCTTCGGCGTTATCGCGCAGTTCGCCGAACAGGTCGGTTTCCAGGTGAGTGTACAGCTTGACCTTCCAGGTCCAGCGCACCACCTCGCCCAGCCACTTGTCTGCCGGGCGGCTGCGGTTCTCGACGCCCACGTGTTCGCCAATCATCAGCTCGCACGGGTGCAGGGTGCCTGGCAGTTCTTCGCCAACCTTGAGCGAGGCGCTGAGCACGCCTTCGTTGCGGCCGCGGAAGATGGCCAGGGCACGGTGCGAGGGGGCGTTGCGCAGCAGTTCGTCATGGGCGAAGTAGTCGCGGAACTTGGCGCCTTCCTCTTCCTTGCCGGGTACTACGCGGGCCGTGAGTACGGCCTCGTGCTTGAGGAAGCTGCGCAGCTTGTCGAGCAGCGCGGCGTCTTCGGCAAAACGCTCCATGAGGATGTACTTGGCGCCTTCCAGCGCAGCCTTGGTGTCGGCCACACCCTTGTCGGCACTGACAAAACGGGCGGCCAGGTCTTCCGGCACCAGCGTCGGGTCGTTGAACAGGCTGTCGGCCAGCTCGCCCAGGCCGGCTTCCAGGGCGATCTGGCCCTTGGTGCGGCGCTTCTGCTTGTACGGCAGGTACAGGTCTTCAAGGCGGGTCTTGGTGTCGGCCAGCTTGATCTCGCGGGCCAGCTCCGGGGTCAGCTTGCCCTGCTCCTCGATGCTGCCAAGAATGCTGGCACGGCGCTCGTCGAGTTCGCGCAGGTAGCGCAGGCGCTCTTCCAGGTGGCGCAGCTGGGTGTCGTCCAGGCTGCCGGTCACCTCTTTACGGTAACGGGCGATGAAGGGCACGGTAGAGCCTTCGTCCAACAGGCCCACGGCCGCCTCGACCTGCTGGGGGCGCACGCCCAGTTCCTCGGCGATACGGCTGTTGATGCTGTCCATGTAAACCACCTGACATTCTTGAATACGGGTCGCCGGTGGGCTTTTCGCCCGGCGGCGCTGGATGAAAGCGGCGCATTATACCCATCGCAAACGGCTTGCGGTGATGGCCCGCCGCCAGCGGGAACTGGCGCCCGGGGAAAAATCTGCTAACAATGCTCACGGCACGCGCTACAACGGCTACGCCATAATGCGCGGCGATACCAGAGGAGTTATTCATGACCGGCACGCCAAACACCGCTGAAGGTGAAAAGATTCTTATCGTCGATGACGATCCGGGGCTCAGCAGCCTGCTGGAACGTTTCTTCACCAGCAAGGGCTACCGCGCCCGTGCGGTGCCGAACACCGAACAGATGGACCGCCTGCTGCAACGCGAGGTGTTCAACCTGGTGGTGCTCGACCTCATGCTGCCTGGCGAGGATGGCTTGTCCGCCTGCCGGCGCCTGCGCCAGCAGAACAACCAGATCCCCATCATCATGCTCACCGCCAAGGGTGACGAACTCAGCCGCATCAAGGGGCTGGAGCTGGGGGCAGACGATTACCTGGGCAAGCCGTTCAACCCCGACGAGCTGATGGCGCGGGTCAAGGCCGTGCTGCGCCGCCAGGCGCCTACCGTGCCGGGTGCGCCGGGCAGCGAAGACGAGTCGGTCACCTTCGGTGACTACGAGCTGTCGCTGGCCACCCGCGAGCTCAAGCGCGGCAACGAAGTGCACATGCTCACCACCGGCGAATTCGCCGTGCTCAAGGCGCTGGTGATGCACGCCCGCGAGCCGCTGACCCGCGACAAGCTGATGAACCTGGCCCGTGGCCGCGAGTGGGATGCGCTTGAACGTTCCATCGACGTGCAGATCTCGCGCCTGCGCCGCATGATTGAGCCCGACCCGTCCAAGCCCCGTTACATCCAGACGGTCTGGGGCGTGGGCTATGTATTCGTACCGGATGGCAATGCCGGCAAATGATGTCACCCACTGAATGAAAACCCCTCTGTGGTTTCCGCAAAGCTTCTTCGCCCGCACGCTGTGGCTGGTCCTGATCGTCGTCCTGTTCTCCAAGGCACTCACCTTGGTCTACCTGTTGATGAACGAGGACGTGCTGGTCGACCGGCAGTACAGCCATGGCGTGGCATTGACCCTGCGCGCCTACTGGGCGGCGGATGAAGAAAACCGCGACCAGATCGCCGAAGCGGCAGGCCTTATCCGGGTGACCGGCTCGGGCGTGCCCGAGGGCGAGCAGCACTGGCCGTACAGCGAAATCTACCAGCGGCAGATGCAGGCCGAGCTGGGCGAAGACACCGAGGTGCGTTTGCGCATTCATGCGCCACCGGCGCTGTGGGTCAACGCCCCCAGCCTGGGGCCTGGCTGGTTGAAAGTGCCGCTGTACCCACACCCGCTGCGCGGCCAGAAAATCTGGAACGTATTGGGCTGGTTCCTGGCCATCGGCCTGTTGTCCACGGCGTCGGCCTGGATTTTCGTGCGCCAGCTCAACCAGCCGCTCAAGCGCCTGGTCTTCGCCGCCCGCCAGCTGGGGCAGGGGCGCAGTGTGCGTTTGCCCATCAGCGACACGCCCAGCGAAATGGCCGAGGTGTACAAGGCGTTCAACCAGATGGCAGAGGACGTGGAGCAGGCCGGGCGCGAGCGTGAGTTGATGCTGGCCGGGGTTTCCCACGACCTGCGCACGCCGCTGACACGCTTGCGTTTGTCGCTGTCATTGCTCGACAGCGACAACGACCTGAGTGACGACATGGTCCGCGACATCGAAGACATGGACGCCATTCTCGATCAGTTCCTGGCGTTCATCCGCGACGGCCGCGATGAGCCCCTGGAAGAAATCGACCTGGGCGCGCTGGTGCGTGAGGTGGTGGCGCCGTACAACCAGCCGCAGGAGCGGGTGCGTCTGTGCCTGGAGCCCATTCCGCCGTTCCCGGTACGCCGGGTGTCGCTCAAGCGCATGCTGGGCAACCTGATCGGCAACGCCCTGCACCATGCCGGCAAGGGGGTCGAGGTGGCCGCCTATGTGTCGGGTGACGAGAGCGCACCCTATGTGGTGCTGAGCGTATTGGACCGCGGGGCGGGGATCGACGAATCGGAACTGGAGACCATCTTCAACCCGTTCATTCGGGGTGACCGGGCGCGCGGTGGCAAAGGCACCGGGCTGGGGCTGGCGATCGTCAAGCGGATCGCGGCGCAGCATGGTGGGAATGTGGAGCTGCGCAATCGGTCCGGTGGTGGGATCGAGGCGCGGGTAAGGCTGCCGCTGGGGTTGCTGTTACCGCGTAATGCTGTGTGAGGCCTTCCGGCCTCTTCGCGGCTAAAGCCGCTCCCACAGGTACTGCACAAACCTGAAGGCTGCGGTAATCCTGTAGGAGCGGCTTTAGCCGCGAAGAGGCCGGTACAGGCTTGCATCAACCTTTACCTTTGGTCCGGGTCTGATTCGGGCCGCCATTCTTCTCCAGATGCTCGATGATCATGCCGGCCACGTTCTCCCACAGGTACTGCACAAACCTGAAGGCTGCGGTAATCCTGTGGGAGCGGCTTCAGCCGCGAAGAGGCCGGTAAAGGCTTGCATCAACCTTTACCTTTGGTCCGGGTCTGATTCGGGCCGCCATTCTTCTCCAGATGCTCGATGATCATGCCGGCCACGTTCTCCCACAGGTACTGCACAAACCTGAAGGCTGCGGTAATCCTGTGGGAGCGGCTTCAGCCGCGAAGAGGCCGGTA
>NZ_JACVVF010000032.1:0-51422 GCF_016648095.1 Pseudomonas sp. S32 | reverse complement strand
GCGAAGCAGGCAGCGCGGTGCATGGCACCGGCTTCGCCGGTGTTCGCGGGTGAACCCGCTCCCACAGTGATTGCGCCGACTTTGAGATCTTGTGGAAGACAGTTGATCCCACAGGGGGGGCGCCAACTTTGGGTTTATGCAAAACCGTTGCTCTCGCATTGGTACCGATCAACCCGCTTAATCGGGTTTGATATCCACACGCTGTAGTGCCCGCCGTTCATACAGGGGGTACAGGTGGCTGACACTGCGGATCAGCTCATACCGGGCTAGGCGGATGCCGGCGAACCGTTCAGGGATTGGTGTGCGGATCACCTCGGTCATGTCATCCCCACGCGCGGCACCCTCGCGCATCAGCCCATCCAGCCAGCCCAGGTAATCACGCATCTGCACCAAAGGCTGCGGATCGCTGGCCAGCGGACCATGGCCCGGTACCAGCTGCTTCCAGGGCAGCGCCTGCAAGGTGTCCAGGTCTTGCAGCCAGGTGCCAAGCCCTGGGCTGCTGGGCGTGGTCAAGGCGCGTTGATAAAACACCAGGTCACCCGCAAACAACACACCAGTGGTTTCATCGAAAATCGCCAGGTCGGCACCGGTGTGGCCTGCCAGCCCCAGCAGGCGCAAGCGGTGGCCTCCCACAGTGTGCAGCCCAGGTTCCAGCACGTGTGCTGGCAGCACCACTTCGGTGCCGCGCATCCAGTCCCCGACCAGCCGATACATGTTCTCGGCCATGGCATCGCCCTGCTGGCGCAGCAGTTCAGTGGTGCCTGCCAAGGCCCTGATGGGCACGTCGGCAAAGGCCTGATTGCCCAGCACATGGTCGGGGTGATGATGGGTCAGCAACACCTCGACCACAGGTTTGTCGGTGATGCTGGCAATGGATTGGCGCAGCGCCTCGCCATAACGCTTCGAGGGCCCGGTGTCGATGACCACAACGCCGCTGTCAGTGACGATGAAGGCCGTGTTGACCACGTTGCCGCCATTGTCCTTAGCAAAATTGTCGGTACTGCCCTCCAGCAACCAGGTGCCCTGGGCGATCTGCCGGGGTGCCAGCCGGTATTGCAGGTCGGCCAGGGCGGGCAAGCCCAGGCTCACCAGCAGCAATAGCATCCAACGCATGACGGCTTCCCCCGTTAGTCATAAGCCAGGCATGGCATCACGGCACAGCGGCCTCGAAGCGGTTGCCGCTGTTGTCCTGCAATACCAACCGGGTCAGCCCGTGACCCTGCAGATCAAAGCCCAGGTTGGGGTTCTCGCTCACCGCCGGGTACAGCGCCAGCGTGGCAAGAACCTGGCCCTCGGCGTCCTGCAACTCGACATGGTCGATGAAGAATTCAGGGATGCCACTGACCAGCCCGTTGTCCATCGGGTGCGCCACCTCCACCCGCAGCCGGTCGCCGGCCCCACGTGGGTAACGCCCGCCCAGTACCTCACCCAAGTGCTCCTCCCAGCCGGGTTGCGTGCGCACCACGCTGGGTGCTGTACAGCCACCGCCGGCGGCGTCGATCAGGGCCGAGCCCACATGCCAGGTACCGTCGCGGGTGAGTACCGCCGCGCGTAACGGCGTTGCCTGCTCGATGCGGATACGGATGGACAGCCACGGCAGCACGCCCGGGCCGGGTTCGAAGTCGACGATGCGGGGCAAGGGGTTGAGCTCGGCCCAGGCGATGATCCGCACTACCTCCGCACCCAGCGCCCGGGCGTCGATTTCCAGCGGCACCTGGCGGGCATCTTCGGCAAACGGCGGCGCCAGCAGCTTGACCCGCTCATCGAAGACAAACGCGCCCTGCCCTAGCAGTTGCTTGTGGTAAAAGGCCCACATCACCGAAGGCACCGGGTCGGCGTTGCCGCGGCTGTCGTCCGCCATGGCGGCGCTTGCCAGGCAGCACAGCAGCAATGTGGGCAGCAGCCCGACCAGCCGCATGGCCGTCACTCCTCGATGTGAACACTGTCGAGGTAGGTACGCACGGCCCACAGGGCTTCCTGGCTCACGTAGTCAGCCATTTTTGGCATGTACACCCGGCCATCGCGTACGGCGCCGTTGCGCACGCGCTCCACAAACCATTCGTCCCCGGCATCACCGGCATCGAGCATGCGCAGGTCCGGGGCGATGCCACCGGATTTCGCCTCCAGGCCATGGCAAGCCGCGCAGTTCTGGTTGTAGGCAGAAGCGCCGATCTCCACCGCCCTGTCGTGCTCGGGGGAGGTGCGGTAAGGGTTGGCCGTGGCCCAGCCGTTATCGTCGAGGGCGGCGCCGGTATCCTTCACCGGGGTCAGGCCCTTGGTTTCCACGGCCTCGGGCACTACATTGCCATGGGCCCAGGCCGTTCCGGCCACCAGCGCGCCGACCAACAGGCCTGAAGCAAGCACGACGTTGCGTTTGGTTTTCATTGTTATGCCCTCACGGTTGCACGCAAAGCCTCAACCACAGAGGCCGTGCCGCCATACTAGAAACCGCCCTGCAAGGCCCGAATGCTGCTTTGGTGGCCGGGGCCTCGTCCGTTGGTAGTAGGGCTTGTGGCGAAGGGCCAAAAGAGGTGGGCAATGGGAAGTTTTCCCGTGTTCACCGGGACTTTCTCCCTATGCCCAGGCCTCACGCAGGACCACCCTGTGCTGGCCAAAACTCCACAGGGAATTGCAACCATGACAACAAGATCGCTACCCGCCCCTTCCCCCCTGGCCCTGAGCGTGCGGGCCCTGTTGCTGGCCGGGAGCCTGGCCATGGGGACAGCGGCCACGGCGGCCACCCCACCCGCGGCACCTGCCACCAAGAACGTGACCTGGGAAGACATCGCCAACGACCACCTCACCACCACCGATGTGCTGCAGTACGGCATGGGCACCAATGCCCAGCGCTGGAGCCCACTGGCCCAGGTGAACGACAAGAACGTGTTCAAGCTGACGCCGGCCTGGTCGTACTCGTTCGGCGACGAAAAGCAGCGCGGCCAGGAGTCCCAGGCCATCGTCAGCGACGGCGTGGTGTACGTCACCGGTTCGTATTCGCGGGTGTTCGCTCTCGACGCCAAGACCGGCAAGCGCCTGTGGACCTACAACCATCGCCTGCCAGACAACATCCGCCCGTGCTGTGACGTGGTCAACCGCGGCGCCGCCATCTACGGCGACAAGATCTATTTCGGCACGCTGGATGCCCGCGTCATCGCGCTGAACAAGAACACCGGCAAGGTGGTCTGGAACAAGAAGTTCGGCGACCACAGCGCCGGCTACACCATGACCGGCGCACCGGTGCTGATCAAGGACAAGACCAGCGGCAAGGTGCTGCTGATCCACGGCAGTTCCGGGGATGAGTTCGGCGTGGTGGGCCAGTTGTTCGCCCGCGACCCGGAAACCGGCGAAGAAGTGTGGATGCGGCCCTTCGTCGAAGGCCACATGGGCCGCCTGAACGGCAAGGACAGCACCCCGACCGGTGACGTCAAGGCGCCCTCCTGGCCCGACGACCCCACCACCGAGACCGGCAAGGTTGAAGCCTGGAGCCATGGCGGCGGTGCACCGTGGCAAAGCGCAAGCTTCGATGCCGAGACCAATACCATCATCGTCGGCGCCGGCAACCCCGGCCCCTGGAATACCTGGGCACGTACCTCCAAGGACGGCAACCCGCACGACTTCGACAGCCTGTACACCTCTGGTCAGGTGGGCGTGGACCCCAGCACCGGCGAGGTGAAATGGTTCTACCAGCACACCCCTAACGATGCCTGGGACTTCTCTGGCAACAACGAGCTGGTGCTGTTCGACTACAAGGACAAGGACGGCAAGGTGGTCAAGGCCACTGGCCACGCCGACCGCAACGGTTTCTTCTACGTGGTGGACCGCAACAACGGCAAGCTGCAGAACGCCTTCCCCTTCGTCGACAACATCACCTGGGCCAGCCACATCGACCTGAAGACCGGCCGCCCGGTGGAAAACCCCGGCCAGCGCCCAGCCAAACCGCTGCCGGGTGAAACCAAAGGCAAACCGGTCGAGGTTTCGCCACCGTTCCTGGGTGGCAAGAACTGGAACCCCATGGCCTACAGCCAGGACACCGGCCTGTTCTACATCCCCGGCAACCAGTGGAAAGAGGAATACTGGACCGAGGAAGTGAACTACAAGAAGGGCTCGGCCTACCTGGGCATGGGCTTCCGCATCAAGCGCATGTATGAAGACCACGTCGGCACCCTGCGCGCCATGGACCCCACCACCGGCAAGCTGGTGTGGGAACACAAGGAGCACCTGCCGCTGTGGGCTGGGGTGCTGGCGACCAAGGGCAACCTGGTGTTCACCGGCACCGGCGACGGCTTCTTCAAAGCCTTCGACGCCAAGACCGGCAAGGAACTGTGGAAATTCCAGACCGGCAGCGGCATCGTCTCGCCGCCCATCACCTGGGAACAGGATGGCGAGCAGTACATCGGCGTTACCGTGGGCTACGGCGGCGCGGTGCCGCTGTGGGGTGGCGACATGGCCGAGCTGACCAAACCCGTGGCACAAGGTGGGTCGTTCTGGGTGTTCAAGATCCCGAGCTGGGACAACAAGACCGCGCAGCGTTGACCCTGCAGGGGGCGGGCATGCCTGCCCCCGTCATGCCTCTGCAAGCCAGGAGACCTCGACCATGAACTACCTGCCACTCGCCCTGCTGCTGGCCCTGAGCCCCGCATTCGCCACCCAGGCGGACGACGACGGTGGCGATGAACCGTTGGTGATCAACGGCTGCGTGATCGCCGAAGCCAGCCAGTGCCCCGGTGCAAACCTGCGCGGCGCCAAACTGGCCAACCAGGATATGCGCAAGATGAACCTGGCCGGTGCCGACCTGCGTGATGCCGACCTGCGCCATACCCGGCTGGACCTCGCCAACCTGGAAAAAGCCCGCCTGCAAGGCGCCAACCTGACCCGCGCCAGCCTGCAGCAGAGCAACCTGCGCCTGGCTGACCTCAGCGGGGCACGCTTGATGGCCGTGCAGGGCTGGGGCCTGTTCGCCCAGGGCGCGCAGTTCGAAAAAGCCGACCTGAGCGCGGCCTACCTGCAGTTCGCGCGGTTGACCGGCGCCAAGATGCAGCAAGCCAACCTGCAGGCCGCCGACCTGGAAATGGCTTGGCTGAGCAAAACCGACCTACAGGGTGCCCACCTCAACGATGCCAACCTGCAGGAGGCCAAGCTCGGCCAAAGCAACCTCGCCCGCGCCGACCTCACCGGTGCCCGCCAGCACTATGGCAACTTCCAGGATGCCGACATGCAAGGCTGCAGCGGCTGCCCCGACAGTTGGGACCATTGAACCCCGTCAACCGGCTAGTCTTACCACGCCCAGCTGGATGCCCAGGTGCACCAGTTCGGCATGGGAGCTGACCTGCAGTTTGCTCTTGAGCAATGTGAGGTGGTTGGAGACGGTCTTGGTGCTGATGCACAGCTGGCCTGCGATGGACCGCGTCGGCGTGCCATTGGCCAGCATCATGAAAATCTCCAGTTCCCGTTGGGTCATGCGCTGCAACCGTGGGTCCTGGGCGCTTGGCTGGGATGCGCAGGCCAGTTGCGTGGCCAGCGGCTGCTCGATGTAGGCGTGCCCGGCCATGACCCGCTGCACAGCCTCCACCAGCACGTGCGGATCGGCCTGCTTGGTCACATAACCCATTGCGCCCGCATCCAGCACTTGCCGCACGATCAGGGGTTCGTCGTGCAGGCTGAAAAACAGCACCCGCAACTGAGGCAGGCGTTGACGCAGGCGGCGCAGGGTTTCCAGGCCGCTGATGCCCGGCAGGCCAAAGTCCATGATGACCAGGTTGGGCACCTGCTCATGCACCCGGGCCAGCGCCTCTTCACCATTGGCCGCTTCGCGCACCTGCAGCGCGGGGAACGCTGCGAGCAGCAGGCTGGCATAGCCACGGCGGACCACAGCGTGGTCATCTACCAGCACGATATTCATGGCGACACTCCTGCGCGGCTTTTTGGCCATCGTAGGGCCGCCCGGCCGGGTGTTGGCTACTACTTTGGTACTGCCCAGGCCGTCTGATCGTCGCATTCACAATTGCGCCGCCCTGGCATGTAATGGCGCTATAACAAGAAGGATCTGACCATGCCACGTGCCCTGCCCCGGCTGCCCTGCCTCCTGCTGGCCGCCGCCGCGTCATGCCTCCCGCCGGTCGGCGCCAACGCCGAAACGCCCGCGCTGTTTACGCCCGATGGCTACCGCGCCACCTTGTACCGCAGCCCTACGCCCCAGGAGGTTGCAGGTGGCACAGTCATTGACACTGCCACCTTGCAGCACTTGCTGAACCAACAGCCACGCCCTGTGCTGATCGACGTCTACCGCCGCCAGTGGCTCCAGGGCCGCTTCATCGAGGATGAGCCCCACGCCAACCTGCCGGGCAGCCTGTGGCTGGCCAACACAGGCGATGGGCAGCTGACGCCGGTCTGGCAGGCCTATTTCGCTCACAACCTGCAACGGGCCACCGCCGGCCAGGCTGAGCAACCGCTGGTGTTCTATTGCCGGTCCGATTGCTGGCTGAGCTGGAACGCGGTAAAACGCGCTGCAGGGCTGGGGTACCGCACGCTCTATTGGTACCGCGACGGCCTGGATGCGTGGCAGCAGGCCAATTTGCCCATGCAACCCGCGCAACCTGTGCCGTTCCCTTGAAACTGCCGCCATGCCTGAGCGTGCCCGGGCCATCCAATAACAAAAAGGTGAAAAGGCCATGTACAAAATCTTGATCGCCGACGATCACCCGCTGTTCAGAGAAGCCATCCACAACGTCATCAGCGACGGTTTCCAGGGCACCGAGGTGATGGAAACCGCCGACCTGGACAGCGCCCTGGCGTTGACCCAGGCGCATGACGACCTCGACCTGATCCTGCTGGACCTGAACATGCCGGGCATGCACGGCCTGAACGGCCTGATCACCTTGCGCAACGAGGCGCCCACCACGCCGGTGGTGATCGTGTCCGCCGAACAGGACAAGCAGATCGTGCTGCAGGCCATTACCTACGGTGCGGTAGGGTTCATCACCAAGTCCTCCCCGCGCGGGCAGATGATCGAGGCCATCGAGCAGATCCTCAACGGCAACGTGTACCTGCCCCCCGACATCATTCGTGCGCAAAAAAGCACCACCAGCCGGCGCCTGAGCGATGCCCCCAGTTTCCCGCCTGAGATGCTGCAAGCCTTGACTCGCAAGCAGTTGCTGGTGCTCGAACGCATGACCAAGGGCGAGTCGAACAAGCAGATCGCCTACACCCTGGACATTGCCGAGACCACGGTAAAGGCCCACGTCTCGGCCATCTTGCGCAAGCTCAACGTGCACAACCGGGTACAGGCCATTCTCAGTGCCGGGGACATCGACTTTACCGACTACCTGCGCCGCTAGGCACGCGGGGGCTGATGCATGGCCAGTAAATGAGTCATGGCAGTTTTCAGCTTCATGGGCCGCACCGGCTTGTGCATCAGCGTGTGGCCCAGCTCGCGTACCTGCTGCTTGAGCTCATTGCTGTAGTTGGCCGTGATCATCAACGCTGGGAGTGGCCGTGCCCGGCGCCCATTGATGCGCGCCACCGCATCCACACCGTTGCAGTCGTTGTCCAGGTGGTAATCGGCAATCAGCAAGTCGGCATGGGCGTGGAAATTGTCCACCTGGCGGGCCAGGTCCTGCTCCGAGAGCGCGGTAACCACCCGGCACCCCCAGCCCTCCAGTAACGTGCGCATGCCGGCACAGATGGCGGCGTCGTTGTCCAGCACCCAGACCTGGGCGCCACGCAGGCATTCAAGCATCGGCTCGCACACGGCCTGGGCCAGCGGAGCTTTGGGTGCAGCAGCGCTCAACGGCACCTCCACGGCGAACACCGACCCTTTGCCAGGCCATGACCGTACTACGATGCGGTGGCCCAGAATGCCCGCGATCTTTTCCACGATCGCCAGCCCCAGCCCCAGGCCACGGTCCTGGTCGGGCCGCTGCACGGCCCCGCGCTTGAACTCCTGGAACATCTCCTCCAGGTGCTCTTCTGCGATCCCGATGCCGCTGTCCCAGACCTCGATGCGCACCCGGTCGCGCAAGCGACGGCAACCCAGCACCACCCGGCCCGTCGGGGTGTAGCGGATGGCATTGCTGAGCAGGTTGCGCAGCACCCGCGCCAGTAGCAGGATATCGCTGCGCACCACCGCCGAGCAGCCCACGAAGTGCAGCGCCAGGCCTACACTGCGCGCCACCTGGGCGTATTCGGCGGCCAGGTTGTCCATCAGTTCGGCCAGGGCGAAGGGCGCGATATCGGCCTTGATCACCCCGGCGTCGAGCTTGGAAATGTCTACCAGGGTACCCAGCAGGTTCTCCACGTCCTCCAGCGAGTTGCTGACGTTGCGCACCAAGTGCGCACTGGCCTGTGGGTCGCGGCGTTCGAGCAAGGCCGCGGTGAACAGCCGTGCGGCATTGAGCGGTTGCAGCAGGTCGTGGCTGACAGCCGCCAGAAACTTGGTTTTCGACAGGTTGGCCTGCTCGGCCTCGCGCTTGGCTTCTTGCAGCCGTGCTTCGGCGCGGCGGCGTTCGTCGATTTCGCGCAGCAGCTGGCCGTTGAGCGAGGTCAGTTCGGCGGTGCGCTCGCGCACGCGCAGCTCCAGGTGCTGGTAGGCCTGGTGCAATGCCTGCGAGGTATTGCGCCGCTCGGTGATGTCGCGGATCAGCACAAAAATACCCACCACCTCCCCCCCCGCCAGGCGGTTGGGCACATAGGAGCGCAACATGTAGCGCTCCTGGCCGCTGGTGTTGGTTTCGGCGAACTCGAACGTGACGCTCTCCCCAGCCAGGGCCCGTGCCACATAGGCCTCCAGGCGCTGACAGTGTTGCTCGCTGTGGGCTTCGCGCAGGCTCTGGCCCAACATCAGGCCACTGGGCCAGCAGTACCACTGCTCGTACACCTTGTTGGTGAACTCGTAGACCAGGTCAGCGTTGAGGTAAGCGATAAGGGCCGGCACATGGTCGGTGATCAGGCGGATCCAGCGGGCGCTTTCACTCAACGCTTGCGCATGCTGGTAACGCTCGGTGATGTCGGTGAAGGTATTGACGAACCCGCCGGTGGGTAACGGGTGGGTACGGATCTCCAGCATGCGGCCGCCGAACAGGCGTTGTTCGCACTCGTGCAGCACGCGCCCGTGCGCATCACGGCTGTCGGGGGTAAGCAGCCGCAATTCGCTGTCGGCGATCACGTCGGCGAAGGGGCGGTGTGCAGCCACCGGTGCCAGGCCGCTAAGCTCCAGAAAACGCCGGTTCCACAGCTCCAGTACGCCCTCGGCATTGACCATGGCCACACCCTGGGACAGGTTGTCCACCGCCCGTTGCAACAGGTGCGATTTCTGCGCCAAGGCCTGCTCGCGGCGCAGGGTCTCGCTCTGCTTGACCTCGGTGATATCGGTGAACAGGATCACCCGTCCACCGTCGCAGGTAGGCCGCTCGCTCACCTGCAACCAGCGGCCGTTGTGTTGACGGTACAGCACGTTCTCCTCAGCATGGCCGCGCGGCTCTTCACTGAACAACCCGCTGCTGGCCATCAACCGCCTGACTTCGGCCAGGCGCATGCCGGCCATGATGCGTACCCGTCGGTTGGCCCAGAATGCCTTGAAGCGGCTGTTGCACAGCACCATGCGCAGGTTGAGGTCGAACAGCACGAAGGCGTCCGAAATGCTTTCGATGGCATCGACCAAGTGCTGGTGAGCCGTTTCGGCGCGCAAACGGGCCTCGCTGAGCAACTGGTTGCCCGCCTTGAGCTCGGCCATGGCCTGGTTGAGGGCGTCGGTACGCTCGCGCACCTGTTCGGCCAGCACCACCGAGTGCTGGAACGCCGCATACGGGCCGTTGCCCCGCGTGGCACCGGTTTCGATGCGCTCGATCAGCGCACCATTGATGCGCTGCAGCTTGTGGTTTTCGTGCTGCAGCCGAGCGATTTCGGCGTGCAGCTCATCGACCGATTGGGGGGTGATTGCGGGCAATGGCAACGCCGGTGAAGGTCTGGTTGATGTGCATGCCATTGAACTGTTCTCCGTAGGTGTTGAAGCCGATCACCCGTTGCTCGCGCAGAAACGCCCCGACCGGCTCCAGGCCGCGCTGGCCCTCGAGCTCCAGGCGGCGCAGAAAACAGTCGCAACCAATGGTCAGCAACAGCGGGCCCAGGCGCTGCTGCAAGCCTTCGAACAGCTGATGCAGGTTCGGCAACAGCGGGCCTGGGGTCATGGCAGTCAGCACGATGCCGGTTTCCACAGCGCAGTAGAAGCTCAGGCTCAGGTCGGCGTGCACCTGCTGGATGGCCCGCACGTAATGCTGGTCGTGCATGCGCACGGCCAAGGGGTGGGCGGCGAATACACGGTGGTCCAGCGCCGCCACCGGCACACCGATCAGCCGGGCATATTCCTCGGCGGCAGGCTCGGCGTTCAGTTCGTAGACCCTACGCTGGGTGCTATCGGCGCCGGTAACCACAAGTTTGTCCTGCCGGGGCAGGATGTGGTGGGTGGTGAACACCTCGAAATCGAGCCAGGTGTTGAACAGCACCACTACGGCTGCCCCAGTGTGAAATGCCCCGGCGTAGTACACGTGGGTACGGGTCAGGTAGTTGTCGTCCCCGGCCGACCCGCCAAAATGCGGGATGTCACCCAAGGCTGCGCTGAAGGCTGCCAGCACCGTCTCTTCACGGCTGGACAGCCCATCGAGCAAAGTCAGCGCAAAACTGTGGCCTTTGATAGGCGCCAGGGTGTTGCTGCGACAGCAACTCACCAGCCGCTCGACCGTCTGCTGGGCGTCGATCAGGCTGAAGCGCTCCATTTCGTCGATCAACTCTGCGGCGATCGAGAAGTGGCGGTGGTCAAAACCGACCGCCGTGACGCAATTGCGCCCATAGCCTTGCGGGGTGATCTCACCGGCGCTGGTGCAGCCCACCAGGCGAATGCCGCCGAATCCCTGCTCCAGGGCTTCGGCCAGCGTCGGCAGGTCGTACTCGGCCGTGCAGAAAAACAGCACGAACCCCAGGTGCGGATGCAGCAGTTGACGCGCCAGTTCCTGGGCGGCCAGGCGGGCATCGCTGGCCTGGGACATGGCGCTGACCACGCCCTCGTTGTGCGCCTGCTGCATCGTGGTCTCCGGCATGGGCTGGCTGAACGGTCAGTGTACGAAGCCCGCGCCGGGGCACGAATGCTACTTGGGTAGCGGGTGGGGGCTTCGATGGTTGTAGTTGCGGCTGCCGCGCTTAACCGGCTGCTTACCAGGTGAGTACCGCACCTACGGCAAAGGTGTCGGTGTCTTCGTTCTGGGCGCTGGTGCCATGCCCATCGATAGAGAACTGGTTGTACTCGGCCACCAGCTTGAGGTTGTCGTTGATGTCATGGAACAGCGCAATGCCGCGGGTTTGGTAATCTGCGCCGCTGCCCACCGCGCCATTGCCGTCGTCCTTGGTCTTGCCGTAGGACAACGCCAGGCGGTTCTTGCCCAGCTTGTACGACGCCTGCAACAAGTAGCCATCGCTGTCGACGTTGCGCAGCACCGGCTCCCCCGCATTGTTGGTGAAGAACGGGTTGATGCCTTTGGCCTGGAACCCTGAACCGGTCACAGAGAAGCCACCCATCTTGGCCTGTACGCCATAGCCAACCCCCTTGGAGGTCACGGCGTTCACGTCGGCGTCGGTGTTGTCGGAGGTCTGGTAGCTGCCGTTGAGCCAGCTGTAGACCTGCGCACCGCCCAGGTCGAACTGGTAAGTGATTTCAGCCTCGGTACGTGGGTTTTTCTGGTAGGCCTTGCCGGTCGGGCTGCTGTCGTTGGTGTCCACCGGGTCCATGATGCCCACCGCTACCCGCAGCCCCTGCATGACCGGCGTACGGTAGGTGATCTGCGAGGTTGGGAACGGGTACGGGTAGCCGCTGCCGATATTGCCGAACGAGACACCGCCACCGTCCACCAGCCCGAGCGTGTCGCTGACCTGACCGTAGCCGGCAAGCAGTTCGTCCAGCAGGATGTTGGAGCGGGCGAACAGCCCGAAGTCCTTACCGATCAACACTTCACCCCACGCCGGGTTGGCCACGGTGCCGTAGAACTGCCTGACATCGATGGCGGTATCGGTGCCGTTGCTTTCGCTGTCATTGATGCTGACCCAGAACGAAGCGCGTGCACCGAGCTTAAGGTCATCCACCTGTTTGCCCATGTTGAAGCCCAGGTAGTTGGGCAGAAACCCCATCTTTACCCGCGACTGGCGGCGGTCGAACTGCTCGCCTTCACGGTCGACCTTGCTGTTGACGTAGAAGGCATTGATATAGCCATCGGTAGAGAACGTGGTCTGGTCCTTGTCATACAGCATTATTTCGGCACTGGCGGCATCGCTCAGGCACAGCGTTGCAACGCTCAACGTGGCAGCTGCGAGCAGACGGGGGTGCGGGTTCTTATTGTTGTACATGGCGCGCTCCGGAACGGGGACGGGTTGTCGGAGGCGATTATCAGAAGCCGCATGGGCGCAGGGTACGCTGCTTTGGAGGGCATTGGCGTGGGCTTTGGGCAGCCTTGCCGGGCGCAATGATTCAGTGCCAGGACCGGCCTAAGCCAGGTCTCGGCACTTCAGGCCTACGCCTGGGTAGCAGGCAGGGCCTGGCACTTGCGCAGGCCGGGGGCAGGACATACATGAGGAGTACCAGGCAAGCACCGCCTGGCAAGCGTTGGCGTCAGGAGACCAGGGCCGAGGGGCGCTGGGATACCGGCCTTGGGAACCTGTGCGGTTGCTGCCAGGCCAATTGCGCCTGCACCTCGCCGGCTGCGTGGAGCACCTTCTGTGCCCAGTGCCGGTCCTTGGGGCACACCACCACCACGCGGAAACCGTGGTCTACGCCTTCGAGGCGCACGCCTTCGGAATCGTCGACATGCAGGTCGATATCGAACGCCGACGGCAACTTCGATGGCGCCAGGGTCAGGCCCTTGTCAGCCAGCACCTGCTGGTGTCGGTCGCTGTTGACCACGCCATCGACGCGGATGCCATACAGCATCAGCCAGCGGCGGATGTAGGCTGGCGTGCGGCCGGACGAGGTGTAGATCCAGATGCTGCAGCCCTGCCGACGCAAGTCACGGATGAGCGCGCGGGTGCCCTTGCGCAGCGGCTCGCCCCACCAGCGGTGGACAAACGCGGGCAAGCGGCTACCCTCTGCCGCCGCATGGTCCGGCTGGCAGGCCAGCGTGTCGTCGATGTCGAACGAAATACGCACCTGTGGGCGGCGCAGTGTACGCGCCAGGGCCCGTTGGCCTCGCTGCAGCATTGAAATACGCTCCATCAGCGGCTGCCCCCATGAGCATGCGCCCCACGCAGGAAGAACTTGCCAGGGGCAGGTGCCTTAGCTTCAAGGAAGGCAGCGTATTTTTTCTTGATCTTGGGCAATTCGTACAAAGCTTTCACACCATGCTTGGCGGAGTTGCGAATGACCGAGGACGGGTTGAAGTAGCCCTCGGCGTTGTCCAGCGACAGCACGAACGGTGGTAACCCTGCGCGCATCAGCAGGTAACTGACGATCAGCGAACCGGTGCGGTTGTTACCTTCGATGAACAACTGCGGCTTGCTGAGGATGCGCACATAAACGCCCGCTGCACGTTTCCAGATCGAGTCGCTGCCGTAGGAGCAGTACCAGTTGTACAGGTCCTTGATGCCGCCTTCGACGTTGTTGAAAAAGTGCGCCTCGGTGGCGGCCAGGTGCGGCGCGAATTCCTTGCGCCGCTCAGGGTCGCTGCCGCACAGCACGGTGGCATTGATTTCGAGCATCAGGTTCAACTGCTGCAGGTCGAACAGGTCGATACCGCGAGCGACATAGTCGTCAATCAGCGCATAGCCTTCAAGCACATTCAGCAGCACCTCGTCGGTGAACGGGTCGCGGGGTTCGGTAAAGTGCCGGCTGAGTTCGGCAAAGTGCCCCTGCACCTCGCGCAGTGCGCGCTCTATCGCTGAAAGATCAAGTCGGGGTATGGCTGCCATCGGTTATCCCTGGTTACATTTTAGTGACACACATGCAGCCGGGTGCAGGCGCCTTCCTGGCCCCTGCACCCGGCTGCCTGAAGCTCATCAGCGTCAGCTGAACTTGCCGCTGATGTAGTCGGAAGTGAGTTGCTCACGCGGGTTCTGGAAAATCTGGGTTGTCGGGCCCATCTCGACCAGGTAGCCGGTACGGGTGCCCTGGGTGATGTCCACCGAGAAGAACGCGGTGGTATCCGCCACGCGGATCGCCTGCTGCATGTTGTGGGTGACCAGGGCGATGGTGTAGTCCTTCTTCAATTCCACCATCAGTTCTTCTACCCGGCGCGTGGCGATCGGGTCCAGGGCCGAGCAAGGCTCGTCGAGCAACAGCACTTCAGGCTCGGTGGCAATGGCGCGGGCGATGCACAGGCGTTGCTGCTGGCCGCCGGACAACGACAGGCCGCTGACCTTGAGCTTGTCTTTCACCTCGTCCCACAGCGCGGCCCCTTGCAAGGCGTGTTTCACGCGGTCGCCGATATCACCCTTGTAGCGGTTCAGGCGCAGGCCGAAGGCAACGTTGTCGAAAATGCTCATGGAAAACGGGTTGGGCTGTTGGAACACCATGCCGATGTAGCGGCGCACCACGACCGGGTCAACACCCTTGCCGTACACATCCTGGCCCAGGAAGTGTACGTGGCCTTCGAAGCGGAAACCCTTCACCAGGTCATTCATGCGGTTGAGGCTGCGCAGCACGGTACTTTTGCCGCAGCCGGACGGGCCAATGAAACCGGTGATCTCGTTTTTACGGATAGGCACGTGGCTGTCGCGCACGGCCATGAAATTGCCGTAGAAAATCTTGTCCAGCTTGCAGTCCATTACGATAGGGGCTTCGCTGGCCAAGGGAGCGGCTCTTTGGGCGGTGGATACGTTCACGGTCGAATGCTCCCTTTCTCAATACTTGGGCTTGCCGAAAACTCGGCTAAGAATGTTGATTACCAGCACGATCATCACCAGTACCAGCGAGGCCGCCCAGGCGAGCTCGAGCTGGTTGTCGAACGGCATGCCGGAGAAGTTGTAAATGAGCACGGCCAACGACGCAGTCGGGTTCATCACCGCCAGGCTGCCGTCGTGGTAGATCCAGTAGTTGCTGAACAGCGCGGTGAACAGCAGCGGTGCGGTTTCGCCCGCAGCCCGTGCCACGGCCAGCATGACGCCGGTCAGAATCGCCGGCAGCCCGGTGGGCAGCACGATTTTCCAGATGACCTGGGCACGGGTGCAGCCCATGCCGTAGGCAGCGTCTTTCATGATCTTGGGTACCATCTTCATCGCTTCTTCGGCGGTGAGCACCACGATGGGCAGCATCAGTACCGCCAGCGCCACACCACCGGCCGGGGCCGAATAGGTGCCCGTGGTCATGACCACCAGGGCGTAGGCGAACACACCCGCCAAGATCGACGGCAGGCCGGTAAGCATCTTGGCCGCGAAGCGTGCCGCGTTGGCCAGCTTGCTGTCAGGGCCCAGTTCGGCGAGGAACACCGCAGCCAGGATACCCACCGGTACTGCGATGGCGGCTGCGATGCCGACCATGACGAAGGTACCGGCCATGGCGTTGCCGAAACCGCCGCCCATTTCGAAGCCGGTGGGCGGCAACTCGGTAAACACTTCGAGGTTGAGCCGCGCACCGCCGCGGGTGATCAGCATGTACAGCACCGAAATCAGCGGCACGCTGGCCACCAGGGCGGCGAACCATGCCAGGCTGGTCAGCAGCACGCTGCGCAGGGCGCGGCCTTCGAGCTTGCGCTGCAGGCTGGGCAGCGCGGCAACAGGGGTAGAGAGGTCAGTCATCATTTATTACCCCGCTGGGCGTAGAGCATGATCATCGAGCCGAGCACGTTCACCAACAGGGCGATGAACATCAGCACCAGGGCGGCGTACATCAGCACTTCCACCTCGTTGGGGCCAGCCTCCGGGAAGTTCAGCGCCAACAGTGCAGCCAGGGTATTGGCCGGGGCGAACAGCGACAGGGAAATGGTGTTGGCGTTACCCACCAGCATGGCCAGTGCCATGGTTTCCCCCAGGGCGCGGCCCAGGCCGAGCACCAGTGAACCGAAGATGCCGGTTGCAGCGGAGGGCACCATCACCTTGAGGATCGCTTCCCAATGGGTAGTACCCATGCCGTAGGCGGCCTGCTTGGTCTTCATCGGTACGCTGGTCAGCGCGTCCTGGGACACCGCCGCGATGGTCGGCAGAATCATGATTGCCAGTACCAGTGCCGCTGGCAGCAGGCCAGGGCCGCTCAGTGAAGTACCGAAGAAGGGGATCCAGCCCAGCTCGCTGTTCAGCCACGCCGTGAGCGGGCGGATGGCCGGGATGACCACATAGATGCCCCACAGGCCATAGACCACGCTGGGGATGGCAGCCAGCAGCTCGACGATGGTGCGAAACACCGCCGCCAGCCTGGCAGGGAGAAAGTCCTGGGTCAGGAAAATAGCCATGCTGACGCCGAAGAAGCCTGCGATCAGCAATGCAATCAGGGCGCTGTAGAGCGTGCCCCAAATGGCAGGAAGAATGCCGTACTTGCCTTGGTTGACGTCCCAGACGCTGCCGAACAGCACGTCGAAACCGTGCTTTTCGATGCCGGGCAGTGCCTTGCGGCCCACTTCATAAACCAGCGCGAAGACCAGCGCCAGCACCAGCACCACGCCAATACGGGCGAGCGCACGGAAGGTGCGGTCCACCAGAAAGTCTTTTGTCGACGGTGGCTGGCACGCGGAGTCTGGGTTATCCGGTATGGCAAAGGGTGTGTTCATTGGCAGGTTCCGGGACAGGGTGCAACACCCCCGGCGCGGTACACGCACGCCGGGAGCGCCTGGGTGTTACTGGATGTTGGCGGACGCTTTACGCACTTGCTCGACAACCGACGGTGGCAGCGGGATATAGCCCATGGAGTCGGCGATCTTCTGCCCTTCGGTCAGGCTGTACTCGACCATTTCACGCATGGCCTTGGCCTTGGCCGGGTTACCGTTGTCCTTGCGGAAGATCATCCAGGTGTACGAGGTGATCGGGTAGGACTTGGCGCCATCCGGGTCAGGCAGCCAGGCCACCAGGTTTTCCGGCATGTTCACGGCAGCCAGGGCTTCTGCACCGCTTTCGGCGGTCGGTACCACATACTGGCCGGCCTTGTTCTGCAGCTGGGCGAAGTCGACCTTGGCCAGCTTGGCGAAGCCGTACTCGATGTAGCCGATGGCGCCTGGGGTCTGGCGAACGGTGGCGGTTACGCCATCGTTTTTAGGCGATTTGATGAACTTGTCGGTGGCGGGCCAGTTGACGGTGTTGCCCTCACCCAACCCCTGCTTGAAGTCTGGGTTGATGGCCGACAGGTGCTTGGTGAAGACGGCGGTGGTGCCGCTGGAGTCGGCACGTACCACCACGGTGATCGGCGTGGCTGGCAGTTTCAGGTCAGGGTTGGCCGCGGCGATCTGTGGGTCGTTCCACTGGGTGATCTTGCCCAGGAAGATGTTCGAATACACATCACGTGGCAGTTTCAGGCCCTTGGGGTTGCCTGGCAGGTTGTAGGCCAGAACGATTTCGCCGGCAGTCATGGGCAGCAGTTGCACGCCCTCGCCTACTTTGGCGATGTCCGCTTCGCTCATGGCCGAGTCGCTGGCAGCGAAATCGACGGTCTTGTTCAGGAAGTCCTGAACGCCTGCGCCACTACCCTTGGATTGGTAATCAACGGTGACACCAGCGGTCTTCTTGCTGAAGTCCTTGAACCAGGTCAGGTAGATCGGTGCAGGGAAACTGGCGCCCGAACCGGTCAGGCGGACATTTTCTGCGGCGAAGGATGCCGAGGTGGCGCAAAGGGAGACCGCAACGGCGAGTGCAGCAGACTTCATCAGGCGTATCATGGAAAAGCGCTCCGTGTGATGGCCGGCACACTTTGCATCAGCTGTGTTACAGCTTTGTGACCATCCGGTGGCAACCCGCCTGCCAAGGCACCGGCGAGGCCCTGGGCACATCGATGGAACGCTGCCGGCGCACCGAACTCCCACTCTTCAGGCAGCGCGTTTGGCGCTGCGCGCCCTTACCTGGAGGAAGCCCTGCATGAAGAAAATCCTGATGGTGCTGACATCCCATGATCAACTGGGTAACACCGGCAAGAAAACCGGCTTCTGGCTGGAGGAGTTCGCCGCTCCTTATTATGTATTCATCGACAATGGCGCCGATGTGACCCTCGCCTCGCCCAAAGGCGGCCAGCCACCCCTGGACCCTAAAAGCGACGAGGCCGATGCCCAGACTGATGCCACCCGGCGCTTTGCCCGCGATGCCGAGGGGCAGGCGGCCCTGGCTGATACCGTGCCCCTGGACCAGGTGGACCCCTACCACTTCGATGCTGTGTTCTACCCAGGTGGCCATGGGCCGTTGTGGGACCTGGCCGAAGACAAGCATTCGATCACCCTGCTGCAGGCGTTCTATGCAGCCAACAAGCCGATTGCTGCTGTGTGCCACGCACCCGGGGTGCTGAAGAACGTCAAGGCGCCTGACGGGCACCCTGCAGTGAAAGGCAAGCAGGTTACGGGCTTCACCAACAGCGAAGAAGCGGCTGTAGGGCTTACCGATGTGGTGCCGTTCCTGGTCGAAGACATGCTCAAGTCCAAAGGCGGTGCCTACTCCAAAGGGGCTGACTGGTCCAGCCATGTGGTCGAGGATGGGCATTTGGTCACGGGCCAAAACCCCGCATCCTCCGAAGCCGCAGCCAAGGCGCTGCTTGCCCGGCTGGCACAGGAACCTGGCGCCTGACCTCACAGCCCTGGCACTTGCGCCCTTGAAGCAAACGTTTACGGAATTATTGCTCAGGGGCGGTGGTCAGACGGGTAGCGCACAGTTATCGCTCGCGCGTTGCCTTGCGAGCCAACACGGATGTCCCCTCTAAAACCTGAGTGCGCCTAGCCTGAGTACTGCCATGAAAGTGTGCGAGCTTCCAAGATGTCCGACTGTCCTGCTGGTCGAGGACGAACCCATCATTCGCGAACTGATTGCCATCGCACTTGAAGACCTCGGCGCCACGGTCACCAGCGTCGAAACCGCGCAGGAAGGCCTGGAAATGACCTCGCATTCCTCCTTCTCGATGCTGCTGACCGACGTACGTACCCCCGGTACCGTCGACGGGCTGGAGCTGGCACGCCAGGTCGGCAAGCAGCAGCCGGACACGCGTATCGTGGTCATGAGTGGCTATCACGACCCCTCAAGCCAGGCGCTGCCGTTGGGTGCTGTGTTTCTGCCCAAGCCGTGGACGCTTGACCATTTCATTGGTGTGGTCAGCGACCAGTTATCGCGCTCAGTAAAACCGCTGGCACAGCCATTGAGGTGATGCCGTATCAGCGCCCTGGCATGCAGGGCGCTGATGAATTCTCAGGCGATCCCAGTTGGCCCGTCCAACACCTGCCTTACCCGCCTTGCCAAATCATGTGGCTGGCAGGGCTTGGAAATCACATCAAATTCCGACCCGCCAATATCCGTGCGTTCGATGGAGTTCTCTGCGTAACCCGTTGTCAGGAGCACCTTTATTTGCGGCTGCAGGCGGCGCACCTCCCGCGCCAGCATCACCCCGTTCATGCCACCTGGCATGATCAGGTCGGTGAACAGCAGGTCGTAGCGTTCACCCGCCTGGATAAGCTTCAACGCCTCGCGCGCGTTAAGCACCATATCTGCGTCATAGCCATAATTTTCCAGCACCATCTTGGCCAGTTCGGCGACGTCCGGGCGGTCCTCGACAATCAAAATACGCTCTGTGCCCGAGCTGCGCTCCGCAAGCTTTACGGGCTTTTCCTGCACCGGGCTTGCTTCATCCACTGGGAAATACAAGCGCAACGTAGTGCCCTCGCCTTCTTCGGTATAAATACGCGCAGCGCCCCCGGACTGCCTGGCAAACCCGTACACCATCGACAGCCCCAGCCCGGAGCCTTTGCCCTCCTCCTTGGTGGTGAAGAACGGGTCCATCACCCGGTCGCGGATGCTGGCTGGCATGCCGATACCATTGTCGGTAATCGAGATGCTTACATAGCTGCCGGGCAACAGCCCATCAAAGGACTGGTTGATATCGCTCACCTGGATATTGCGGGTTTCGATGAACAGGTGGGGCCGTTTGCGGCCGATCAGGGCGTCCCGCGCATTCATGAAGATATTCAGCAGCGCAACCTCGGCCTGGGTGCCATCGATACGGCAATTGCGCAGTTGCGGATCCAGGTCGTAATCCACCGTCACTTCGCCGCCGAAGGTGCGCTCGATGATGGGGCGCACGTCATCAATGAGGTGGTTGAGGTTAAGCACCCTGCCGTGCAACTTCTGTTTGCGGGCGAATGCCAGCAGCTGTTTGGTCAGCGTGCTGGCCCGGTCCACGGCGGTTTGCGCGTGGCCCACACTGCGGCGAATGCGGCTCAGGTCGGGCTGGGCTTTGTCGGTCTCGTTGGCGACCAGGCCCATGTAGCCGCCCATGACCTGCAGCAGGTTGTTGAAGTCATGGGCGATACCGCCAGTGAGCTGGCCGAGGGCTTCCATCTTCTGCGCTTGGCGCAGGGCGTCCTCGGCATCGCGCCGACGGCTTACATCCAGCTGCGAGGCGAAGAAATAGATCAGGTCGCCCCGTTCGTTGAAAATCGGCGAAATGAACAAGGCATTCCAGAAGCTTGAGCCGTCCTTGCGGTAGTTGAGCACTTCCGTGGCGATATCGACCCGACGGGCGATGGCGTCGCGGATGGCATCCACCACTGCCACTTCGGTTTCGTCACCCTGTAGAAAACGGCAATTGCGCCCCAGGATCTCGCTGCTGGCATAGCCGGTCATGTCCAGAAAGGCGCGGTTGGCGAAGATGATCGGGTTGTCCTCGCGGTTGGGGTCGGTCACGATCATCGGCATGCGCGTGGTTTGCACCGCCGCGAAAAACATGTCGTGCGGCAGCTTGGAGATATCCCCGGAAGCCTGATTGCTGACGCGTGCCTTCTTGTCCGTCACGGGACTCTCCTGAATGAGCGGTGGTGCAAATCGTCAACTCTTGACAACGGCGCAGCCCAAGTTGCTCATTCGGCGTTCCGCGTTTACGAAACTTATGCCGAACAGCCACTGTCGACTCGTTCGCGCCTGGCCTATCCTGCACAATGAGCTGCCAAGCCCGACACCCAACAAGCATGATGCTGCTGCCCGTGGAATCTCATGAATCTAGCGCTGCGTAACAACGTACAGGTCACCGGTAGCGGCCCAGCCACCCTGGTGTTTTCCCACGGTTTCGGCTGCGACCAGTCCATGTGGAAGTACCTGCTGCCCCACTTTCACGGGCGCTTCAGGCTGGTGACCTACGACCTGGTAGGCGCCGGGCAATCGGACCTCACCGCCTACGACCGCCGCAAATACGATTCGCTGCAGGGCTACGCCCAGGACCTCAACGAGGTTATCGATGCCTTCGCCGAAGGCCCGGTGATCGTGGTCGGCCATTCGGTCAGCGCAATGATCGGCGCCCTGGCCGACCGCAAGCAGCCAGGGCGCATCACTGCCCATGTAATGGTCGGGCCGTCCCCCTGCTACATCGATGACGGCGACTACATAGGGGGCTTCAGGCAGGCCGATATCCAAAGCCTGCTCGACACCCTCGACAGCAATTACCTGGGTTGGTCCAGCACCATGGCTCCCGTGATCATGGGTGCCCCCGGGCAACCGGCGCTGGGCGATGAGCTCACCAACAGCTTCTGCCGTACCGACCCAGAAATCGCAGGGCACTTCGCCCGCGTCACGTTCCTGTCGGACAATCGCCAGGACATTGCCGGCCTGACCACGCCGGTATTGATCCTGCAGTCCCACGATGACCTGATCGCCCCCGTTTCGGTGGGTGAGTATCTGCATGCGGTCATGCCCAACAGTACGCTGTGCCTGATCGAGAACATCGGCCACTGCCCGCATATGAGCGCACCTACTGCCTGCTCCCAGGCCATGGACGCGTTCTTGCAGCCCTGGGCGCTCGGCCAATGACCCCCGAAGACGCCCTGCCGCTTGTAGAGCAGCTGTACGAAGGCGCCCCCTGCGGCTTGGTCGTCACTACCGAAGCCGGCGTTATCGTGCGGGCCAACCAGACCTTCTGCAACTGGCTGGGGCACTCGCTGGAAACGTTGTTGCAGCGCAGGTTTCAAGAGCTGTTGACCATGGGCGGGCGCATCTTTCACCAGACCCACTGGGCGCCCTTGATGAAAATGCAGGGCTCCGTGGCGGAGGTAAAACTTGAAGTGCTCCACCGCGACGGCCATGTCATCACCATGCTGCTCAACGGGGTGCGGCGCGAGCACGCCCATGGCGTATTTCACGAAATGGCCCTGTTCGGCACCATCGAACGTGACCGCTATGAGCGTGAGCTGCTGGCTGCCCGCCGCCGGGCCGAACAGTTGCTGGCCCAGACCACTGAAGCAGAAGCGGCCTTGCAACACGCCAAACAGGAGCTTGCCGACGCCTACCATGATGCCCAGCGGCGCGCGGCCTTTGCCGAACAGATGGTGGCGATCGCCAGCCACGACCTGAAAAACCCGCTGACGGCGATCAAGATGGCCACCCAGTTGCTGGAGCGCGGCGAGCACCGGGAAAAGGAGCGGCGCCTGCTGAGCAGCATCAGCCATTCTTCGGAACGGGCGCGGCGCATGATTGCCGACCTGCTCGACTTTGCCTCGGTGCGTATCGGCGAAGGCATCACCATCCGGCGCAGCCCTACGGACCTGCCAAGAACCGTGGATCAAAGCGTCAACGAGCTGCGCGTGGCCTTTACCCACGCCCACATCCGCCACCTGTCCCGAGGCCATGGCGAGCTGGACATCGACGGTGATCGGCTGCAGCAGATGATTGGCAACCTGGTTGCCAACAGCGTGGCGTACGGGGACCTCGCCCATCCCATCACCCTGACCACCGACCTGCAGCCCCACGCGGCCGTGATCGCCGTGCACAACCATGGCCCCTGCATCCCCGAGCGTTCGCTGCCAACGCTGTTCGCCCCCATGACGCGCGCCAGCAGCCACCGCGACCCGGTGCGCTCCATCGGCCTGGGCTTGTTCATCGTCAGCGAGATAACCCAGGCGCATGGGGGCGCTGTCACCGTCAGTTCCGATGCGGTGTACGGCACCACCTTCACCATCCGCCTGCCAGTCGGGGCGGCTGCCTGCTGAGGCCGGTGCGCGCCGGGAGCTGAACTATACTCACGCCGTGGTTAACCCTGAACTGCACAACCGACCTTGCAGGAGCTGAACCATGAGAGCACTGACCTTCCACGGCGCGCAGGATGTCCGGGTCGATACGGTTCCAGACCCAACGCTCCAGGCCGATGACGACGTCATCTTGCGCGTGACAGCCACGGCCATCTGCGGGTCGGACCTGCACCTGTACCACGGCAGGATTCCGCAAACCGAACCCGGCGATATCTTCGGCCATGAATTCATGGGTATCGTCGAAGAGGCAGGCCCCGGCGTTACAGACCTGAAGGTCGGGAACCGGGTAGTCATCCCCTTCGTGATTGCCTGTGGCAACTGCTTCTTCTGCCAGCACGACCTGTTCGCCGCCTGCGAAACCACCAATACTGGGCGCGGCGCCATCATCAATAAAAAAGTGATCCCGCCAGGGGCAGCCCTGTTTGGCTACAGCCACCTGTATGGCGGCATACCGGGCGGCCAGGCGGATTACGTGCGGGTACCCAAGGCCAATGTGGGGCCGTTCAAGGTGCCCACGGCGCTGCCGGACGACAAGGTGCTGTTCCTCTCCGACATCCTGCCGACGGCCTGGCAGGCCGTGACCAACGCCCAGGTAGGCCAGGGCTCGACAGTGGCCATCTACGGGGCCGGGCCTGTGGGGCTGCTGAGCGCGGCCTGTGCCCGCATGCTGGGCGCGCAGACCATCTTCATGGTCGATCACAACGACTACCGGCTGGCGTTTGCCCGCGATGCCTACGGTGTGGTGCCGATCAACTACGAACAGGATGATGACCCGGCAGACAGCATCATCCGCCTCACCCCAGGCAAGCGCGGCGTAGACGCGGCCATTGATGCGGTGGGCTTCGAAGCCAAAGGCAGCACTGCCGAGGCGGTACTCACCACCCTCAAGATCGAGGGCAGCAACGGCAAGGCCTTGCGTCAGTGCATTGCTGCCGTGCGCCGAGGTGGGGTGGTGAGCGTGCCAGGCGTGTATGCGGGGTTCATCCACGGCTTCATGTTCGGCGACGCATTCGAAAAAGGGCTTACCTTCAAGATGGGCCAGACCCACGTGCACAAATATCTGCCGGAATTGCTCGAGTACATCGAGGCAGGCCGGTTGCAGCCGGAACAGATCGTTACCCACCGCATGGCGCTCGAAGAGGCCACCCTGGCGTACAAGCTGTTCGACCAGAAAAAAGACGATTGCCGCAAGGTGATTCTGGTGCCTGGTGCGGCGGCGAGCGTATCGGCGAGCGGCATGTCGGCTTGATCGAAGGGTTGGCTGACCGGGGCCGCCTGTCGGCCCCAACCATTACCAGAAACTACAGGCTTAGGGTGTTGAGCGCCTTGATGAGCGTATCAAGCGTGAACGGCTTGCTCAACACCGCCCCCGCCTGCCCCGGCCAGCCTACGGTTGCAGGCTCGGTAGGGGCATAGCCAGTCATGAACAACACCGGCAGCCCTGGCCGTGCAGCCCGGGCTGCTTCGACCATTTTTCTGCCATCCAGCCCACCCGGCAGGCCCACGTCCGTGATCAGCACATCGATGCGCGTGTCAGAACGCAGCAACTGTAAACCTGCCAGGCTGTCTGCTGCTTCGATCACCACATACCCCAGCCCATTGAGGATCTCGCTCACGTACATGCGAACCGAGGCTTCATCATCCACCACCAGCGCCGTGTGCCCGGGCACTGCGCGGTGGCTGGTGGCACTGGGCGGGGGTGCCATGGCCACATGGCCCGGCTCCCCATGGCTGGGCAACTGCAGGTAAACCCGGGTACCCACCCCCTCGGTGGACTCGATGCGCACCTGCCCGCCACTCTGTTTGGCAAAGCCATACACCATCGACAGGCCCAAGCCCGTACCCGCCCCTACGGGCTTGGTGGTGAAAAACGGCTCGAAGGCCTTGGCCAGGGTGTCCGGGGCCATGCCTGTACCCCCATCGGCCACGCAGATGCACAGGTAGTCGCCACCCTGCAACTCAGGGTCGGCACCGTCTTCTAGATGCTGGTCTTCAGTATGAATACTGATACAACCCGCGCCGGCGAGTGCGTCACGGGCATTGATGCACAAGTTGACCAGTACGTTCTCAAGCTGGGCCGGGTCTACCAGGCAAGTGCTGGCCAAGGCCTCAAGGCGCACCTCGAGCGTGATCGAAGGCCCCACAGTACGGCGGATCAACTCCTCCATACCGCCAATCAATGCATGCACATCGGTTTCCACCGGCAGCAACGTTTGCCTGCGGGCGAATGCCAGCAGCCGGTGAGTCAGTGCCGCTGCCTTGCGGGTAGCACCATGGGCCACGGTGAGGTAACGCTCGACATCGTCCATACGCCCTTGCCCCAAACGCGCGCGGATCAAGTCGAGGCTTCCCGAGATACCTGCCAGCAGGTTGTTGAAGTCATGGGCGATCCCGCCCGTCAACTGCCCCACTGCCTCCATCTTCTGCGCCTGGCGCAGGGCTGCTTCAGCTTCTTCACGCTCGGCCACCGCCTGACTGATGCGTGCTTCGAGCGTGCGGTTGAGCTCCAGCAACTGGGCCTCGGCCTGCTTGCGGGCCGTGACATCAATGGACGAACCAATCAGCCCGATCACCTCGCCATCGTCGCCAAGCAGGGGCGCTTTCAACGACAGCCAATAGGTGGCAGAGCCATCAGGCATATCCACGCGCTCCTCGACCTCCACGGCCTTGCCGGCTGCCATGACGCGCTGATCGGTTTCCATCACCTGCTGCGCCTGCTGCTTGTCTTCGAGGAACTCCAGGTCGGTCTTGCCGATGTAGTACTCAGGTGGCTTGCCGATCAGCACGGTGGTGCCATGGTTGGCTACCAGCATCCGCCCCTGGCGGTCCTTGGCATACACCACACCCGGCACCGCAGCCGTGAAGGTGCGCAGCATGGCCATGACCCGGTCGCGCTCGGCCTGGGCGGCGCGGCGTGACTCGATGTTCATCAGCACACCCGGGAAGCGCACCGGCGCCCCCTCCCCGTTCAACTCAACCCGCCCGCTGGCCTCTACCCAGCGGTAGCAACCATCGTCATGACGTACGCGGTACTCGCAGCGAAACGCACCGCCGCAGGCCATGGCGGCCTGAATGGCATCGGCCACATGCTCACGGTCTTCGGGATAGATGGAGTCGAATGCCTCGACCAACGGCATACCCGCCAGGCACTTGGCAAGTGGCAAGCCGAACGAGTGGGAAAAGCGCTCGTCAGCGGTTACCCGGTCGTTGGTGATGTCCCACACCCAAGTACCGATGATTGCGCCCGCGCTAAGCGCAAGCTGCAGCCGCTCGGCCGTCTGAGCAGCGTCATCCTGGCCCCTGGCAGCGCTGCCAGCGGGTTGTTGTTCCATGCGTCGACCTCGAACATCGTGAAGGGTCAGCACAGCCAGGGCGCCACGGCCCGCGTGCTGCAGGTGCACATGATGGGCATGACACACGGGGGTTGAAAAGGGCTTGGCGCTAAGCCAGCTGAATAAACAGGGCGTATGCGCCCAGCAGCACCCAGCAGGCGAGGAAAATCCACGGTGTACGCAGTGAGAACAACAGCGATTTACGATGCCCGGCTCGGGAGGTTTCCGCCTCACTGAACAGTGGAGACTCATCGTAGGCCAGGCCCATCATGGGCTCGCTGCGCAGTAAATGGCTTTGCTTGAGCTGCCAGTGTTCGATGATCTTGAACGCTGCGCGAATACCCGGCCACGCATTAAGTGAGCTGAGCACACCGAGCAGTGCCAGAAACGGAGGAACGACCAGGGTAAACATCTCACCCCAGCTTTCGTTCAGGTTACCCATTGCCGAGACAAACGCGATGACCAGAAATGACTGAGCCGCCAAGTACGCATCTGTCCGGTTAGCGAGGATACTGGTTTCGTACTGGATTTCCTGCCTGTAAAAATCCAGCCGCTCCTTGGGGGAGCCGAACATGCGCGCGTTTTGCTCCTCCAGGTCAGTCTCAGGCGTAGCCGGGGTGATAATACGTGGCACGTTACAGCTCCTTGGTGTGCTGGCGACTCATTACTGTTTACGTGCTTTCCGGGGTGTTTCCCGGGCGGCTTTCTGCGCTGTTGAATCCTGCGAGGTACCGGTTGAACCCTCAGGGCGGTGAGCATCGTTGTCGCGCTCCTGCTCACCGTTGGTTTTGGCCAGATCCGCGCCCTTGCGTTGCTCGTCACGTAGCTTGCTCATACTGCCACCTCAACCTTTGCTGTGTTCCGGCGAGGAGGGCCCGGTGCCGCGCTTTATGCCACGCGGGCCCCACACACCCCATATCCCCAGGCCGATAACCGGGAGCGCCAGCAGTACGAGTGCCCACAGCGCCTTGGTGGTGTCTGCCTTGTCACTGCGAAACACGCTGACGATGGCCCACAGGTCCACCAGAAGAATGATCACCGCCAGGGCAATCCAGAAGTAGGTCACAGGCTCAGTCATGATCACGCCCTCAGTTGGCGGCCAGCGATCCCGACCTCCTATGTAGAGGAAGCCCATGCGCACCCTGAAGTTCAGCCTGGTTCCTCCAAGGTGGACGGGTGGGCGTGGATGCACTGGATCAAACCCGCTTGCGAACCGCCCCTGAAATGCACAACGCGCATGCGATGACTTTCGCGAAGCGGTACAAGAGCCTGCTCCCTCTCCTGTCGCGTGAAGCACCTGTGCGCCCTGCGCGACCGTGAACAGAATATTTCATTAAGCATTTCAGGATGTGTCCAGCATACTCGAGGCGATTGATCGCTCAACAACAATAGATTTGTGCTGGAGAACCGTGTATGCCTGCTTCCCCTCCCGCCCGGTCCAAAGCCGCGGCGGTTTTACGTGTCACATCTGGTAACTTCCTCGAACAATTTGACTTCTTCCTGTTCGGTTTCTACGCCACCCAAATCGCCTCAGCTTTCTTCCCAGCCTCCAGCGAATTTGCCTCGCTGATGATGACCTTCGCCGTGTTTGGCGCCGGTTTCCTCATGCGTCCATTGGGGGCAGTGATTCTGGGTGCTTACATCGACGATGTTGGCCGCCGCAAAGGTCTCATCGTCACGCTGTCCATCATGGCCAGTGGCACGTTGCTTATCGTCCTGGTCCCTGGCTTCGCCACGATAGGCTATTGGGCACCCGCGCTTGTGCTGCTTGGCCGCTTGTTGCAAGGCTTCTCCGCCGGTGCTGAATTGGGCGGTGTGTCGGTCTATCTAGCTGAAATGGCTACACCGGGTCGCAAAGGGTTCTACACCAGCTGGCAATCCGGCAGCCAACAGGTCGCCATCGTGGTCGCTGCTGCGTTGGGTTACGGACTGAACCAAAGTCTGGCGCCGACCGAGATCAGCGAGTGGGGCTGGCGAATTCCATTTGCCGTTGCCTGCCTAATCATCCCGTTCATCTTTTTCTTGCGCCGTAACCTGCAAGAAACCGAAGCGTTCGAGAAGCGTCAGCATCGCCCGACCATGAAGCAGGTGATCGCCACCCTCGGCCGCAACTCATCGCTGGTCGTCGCGGGCATGCTGATGGTCGCCATGACCACCAGTACCTTTTACCTGATCACCGTGTACGCTCCTACCTTTGGTAAGACTGTACTGAACCTGAGCACCACCGACGCGTTGCTGGTGACGCTTCTGGTAGGCGTGTCCAACTTTATCTGGTTACCAATCGGTGGCACGCTCAGCGACCGCTTCGGTCGTAAACCGATGCTGATTGCCATGACCGTGCTCACCTTGTTCACCGCCTACCCGGCAATGTCTTACCTTGCCCAGGCGGCAAGCTTCGCGCACATGCTTGAGGTACTGCTGTGGTTCTCGTTCCTCTATGCGATGTACAACGGTGCAATGATCCCGGCGCTCACGGAAATCATGCCTGCCGAAGTGAAGGTAGCGGGCTTCTCCCTGGCCTACAGCTTGGCTACGGCCCTGTTCGGCGGGTTCACGCCGGCCATGTCGACCTGGTTGATCCATGAAACCGGTGACAAGGCTGCGCCTGCTTACTGGGTCGCGTTCGCTGCACTGTGTGCGCTGTGCTCGACGGTGGTGTTGTATCGCCGAATGGCAAGGAAGGGCCGGGCTCCGATTTGAACCATTATGAGCCCTGAGGCGCCAAGGCCCGTGTCACTGGAAGAGCCGAGAATCCGCGCGTTGGTGGAGCGTCGCAACCGCGAAATCGTCGCCGGCCAAGCTGCCAGTTACGGGGTCGGCGCCGAAATCGATTACCAGTTGCTGGCCCCGGTGCTGGTCAACAGCGAAGCCGATACCGAACGCTTGCGCACCGTGGTCGAGGCGGTACTGGGCGCTGAAAACGTGTCTTCCAACATCTTTCACCCATGCGCTGGCAACCTCTGCCCCGCGCCCACCATCTGGGCCCACCCTCTGGGCCCGCATGGCAAAGCGCTACGAACCCTCCGACGCACCGTGGGAATCGATCAAGTTACGCGGTGAGCGCGCGTAACCCGCACCTACAATCCTCATTTGCTAACAGCAAACTTTTTCATGTCCACCGCAGGCGCCACGAATTCAGGGCCTGTGCCAGACAACCGCCATTTCACATTGGCCAAGCCATACCGCTCAGCCATCGGGCGGCTGACTTTCTTGATGGTGTGCTGCCCAAACCGGGGAATGATCCCGACTCCGGCATCGCAACTCGCCCAATGCCAAGCTTCGCTATTATCCATGCGCTCAAGGCGAATGATGAACGTGCGGAAGTCCCCGTGAAGCTCATACTCGATCACATACAGTTGCTGCCCTGCCATTGGACTCTTCTCCATCAAACCCAGCCTAATGGAGCGAACAGCCGAGCAAAAGATTCCATTTATTTTGACTCATTGGTCATGCCTGTGGCTTTGCGTCTGAAGCCTAGAACTCTTCGCACAACCATCCAGTCCCAGCACTACGACTGACGTTGGAGCTTGCCTGTGGACGACGATACGAAAAGCCTGACGCAACAAGGGGAACCCCAGCGCGATGCCGGGGGCTGGCTTTTGCTGGAACACTACGCAGCACTTGGCGACGGGCGCTCAGTGGCCCTGGTCGGCCTGGACGGCTCCATCGATTGGTGGTGCGTGCCGCACATGGACTCACCGCCCTTGTTCGACAGGTTGCTGGCGCCGACCACCGGGGGCCACTTTGCCATTACCCCAAGCCAGCCCTATGTGGCTGAGCGGCGCTACCGGCCGGGCAGTAATGTGCTGGAAACCGACTACATCACCAGCAGCGGCAGGGCCAGGCTGACTGAGTCGCTTAACAGCGGCCCGGCCGGGCGGCTGCCCTGGGCGGAACTGGCCAGGCGAATCGAAGGTATCGAAGGCTCGGTGGCATTCCACGTGGCCATCGATTTCGGCACCCAGGCCGATACTGTCAGCCCCTATCTTTCGCCCAACGATAATGGCTGCGTATTCCATGCCGGGCACATTCTGGGCATGTTCCTGCACGATGACCGGGTGGATGTACAGCGCAAGGATGACCTCGGCGTGCGAGGCACCGTGGAGATCACGGCTGGCCAGCGGACGGTGCTCGGCCTTATCGCCGGTTACGACGAGCCGCTGGTGGTGCCTGCGCTGAGTCTGGTGGATGCCCGCATCGATGGCTCTGACCGGGAGTGGCGGCAATGGTCCCAGGGCCTGGATTACCAGGGCCCCTACGAAGCGGTAGTGGTACGCAATGCGCTGGCGCTGAAACTGCTGCTGTCATCGCCCAGTGGGTCGATCATGGCGGCGGCGACCACATCGCTGCCAGAGCGTATCGGCGGCTTCAAGAACTACGATTATCGCTTCGCCTGGATACGGGACGCCGGTTACACCATCGAGGCGTTCCTGGGCATTGGTGCCCAGCCTGAAGCCAAGGCTGCCTATACCTGGTTGCTGCGTCGGCTGGACGAGCATGGCGCACGTGTCTTTTACACTCTCGACGGGCACGTCGGTGACGGCATCCACCCCATAGACCTACCCGGTTACAAGCAATCGCCGCCTGTAGTGGGCAATGACGCACACAATCAACTGCAACACGGCGTGTTTGGCGACATTTTCGAGACCACCAGCTGCTTTATTCAATGCGGCAATATCCTCGACAACGTCAGCGCAGCGCTGCTGGCGCGCCTGGCCGACGACTGTGCAGACTGTTGGCGCCAGCCCGATTCCGGTATCTGGGAGCTGCATGAGGTACGGCACTACACCTTGTCCAAGATCAGTTGCTGGCAGGCCCTTAGCCGCGCCATCGAGCTGGCCGACGGCGGGCATCTGCCCACCACCTGCCGGGAACGCTGGGTACGCGAGCGGGGTCGCATCCAGGAGTGGGTAGAAAGCCATTGCTGGAGCGAGCGGCTGCAGGCTTATGTGTTTTACCCCGGCAGTGAACGCCTTGACGCAGGCATTGCGCTAGCCGTGCGTTTTGGCTACCCGCAGCGAGAGCGCCTGCGCAGCACCCTGCATGCGGTACAGCAGTCTCTGGGCACTGGCCCCTTCCACTATCGCTACAGCGGGGCCAGTGACGAGGAAGGCTGCTTCCTCGCCTGCTCGTTCTGGTTGGTGGAAGCCTGGGTGCTGCTTGGCCATGAGACTGAAGCGCAAAAGGCCTTTCACGCGGCACTGGAGGGCCTCGGCCACGGCGCAGGCATCTACTCGGAAATGGTAGACCCCGACTCGGGCAACTACCTGGGTAACCTGCCACAAGGGCTGACACATCTGGCGGCACTGCGCGCAGCCCTGGCGCTGAGCGGTCGACGCCCACCCTGCTGAAAACCCCGCCTGCGCGCCAAACGTGGCGCGCAGGCGGCTGATTATTCGGTGGGCGATTCGGTATCCACCATCGGCGGCACTTCGGCGAGCGGGAAGGCCCTGTGCTGTTCGCGGCGGCGAGCGTGCTGGCGGGCCGGCAGGGGTTCGAGCTGCTGCGGCTGCCCCGTCTGCAATGCCCGTTCGATGGCCGCGATCACGCGCACGTCGCGCAGCCCCTCTACCCCGTCCGACTCCGGCGCCTGGTCGCGCAGTATACAGTCGGAGAAGTAGGCGGTTTCACCTGCAAACTGGTCCACGACCGGGTTCACATGCACGCGGGTTTCGCCGTCGATTGTCGCCCGGTAGCTGATCGCCACCCCCTCGCCGTAGCCGAAGCACGGTGAGGCCTCGATTTCCCCTTTGCTGCCCAGCAACTGGAAACGCTCGGTGTCTGGCAGCGTGTAGCTCACCGTGAACTGTGCCAGACGCTCGTCCGGAAAGCGCAGGCTAACGGTGACGGTGTCCCAGGTGTTCACAGCGCTACCCGGTGACTGCACACCGATTGCCGCCACCTCGATGGGCTCGGCGTTGAACAGCTGGCGCACCATGTTCAGCGGGTAAGGGCCCATATCTGGCACTGGCCCTGCGGCAAAGCCATTCTGGGCACGGTGGTTACTGGGTTTGACCCGCTGCGTGAAAATCGAGGTAAACAGCCTGGGGTCGCCGAAATCGCCTTTGTGCACACGTTCGATCATGTCCAAGGTGCCGGGCTCGCAGTGCAGCCGGTAAGCGACCATCAGCTTGGCGCCTGTGCGCGCTGAGGCATCGATCATCGCCTGGCAGTCTGCTTCGCTGGTACCCATGGGTTTCTCCAGCAGTACGTGGATGCCCGCCTCAAGAGCCGGGATCACGAACTCACGGTGGCGGAAGTTCGGCGTTGCGATATAGAGGGCGTCGACTTCGCCGGCCGCCAGCAGTGCCGGATACTCCTCGTAGGCATAGGTACGCAGCCCATACCGTTCGCCGAGTTGCCGGGCTTTTTCGGGGTCACCCGTCACCAGCGCGGTGATCACCGAGTTATCGGTCTGGCCGACCCCCGGCATGAATGCACCCTGGGAAATAGAGCCGCCGGCAACCACGCCGTAGCGAATCTTTTTGGGTGTATCAGGCATGACAGTCCTCCTCGTTATTGCGATCAGGTGGGTTGCGTACTGCAGACCAATCGCCCGCCTAGCGGCCCACCTTTTTTTCCACATCCTGCAACCGGCGCTCGATGGCCTCGGTTTGCGCTTCCTGTTCCTTGATCGAGGTTGGGGTGATCACTTTGTCGACCACCTCGGTATCGGGGTCGGGGCGCTGGAGTATCGGGTCTGGGACCTGTTCACCTTGTTGCGCCTCTTCAGAGGACAGTGGACGCGGTACCTTGTCGCCAACATGGGGGTGGTTGTCTTTCATCAGGCATCTCCAGAGTGAAGGGTGTCTTTCAGAAGAGCGCAGAGAACCGCGATAGTTTTATCTTTCTGAACAGTTGGTTTTGTTGAACAGGCACAACGCTGGGCGGCTACCTGGCGCATTCAGTCGGCTTTGCCCCAAGCAGCGCTGTTACTTTTGCCGCCATGCGTGTAAATTCCCGCATGATTTGGCCACTGCGCTGTGGCCCAGGCAATGTGGCTGTGCACTACCCCTCCATGCCAAGAACTGTTGTCTATCTCCCCACCTGCCTTATGCCGGATGCACCCCATGCCCGAATTGTCGACTGACGAAATCATTCGTGCCGCCTTGCAGATCTCCCACACACGCTTACGCAAACAGCATGAACTGGTGGTCGGTTTTGGTGTGCAGTCGCTGAAGCTGACAGACCTTGATCAGCTTCTGGACCAGGCCTGTGAAATAGCCGCGAAAGGGATGGATACGCTGTTCGCAAAGGTATTGCGGCCGGTGCCTGGCGAACCGCTGTTGGTGCTGGCCAATGGTGTAGGCTGGAAGGCCGCAGACATTGGTACTGCAACGGTAGGGGCCGACGAAGCCAGCCCGGCGGGTTACGCGTTCGCTACCAACCGCCCCGTCATCTCGAACCACCTGGGCGAGGAGCTGCGGTTCAGAACCCCCTCATTGCTCAGGGAGTATGGGATTGAACGTGCCATTAATGTTCCCGTCCGAGGAGTGACGGGCACGTTCGGCATCCTGGAGGCAGACAGCCGCGATGGCGACGATTTCATCGAAAGTGACGTCGTTTTCCTGGAAGGCCTGGCCAATATCATTTCCATGGCCATCGAGCGCCTTGCTGTTCAGTTCGAATCAAAAACCTCCCCGGCCTACTCAGAGAGCGTCCTCAATGCCAGCCCGGACTGCGTCAAGATCCTCTCAAGGGACGGCAGGGTGGAGTTTTTCAATGCAGCGGGCTTGTGCCGCATGCAGATTGACAGCCTGGACACCGTGTCAGGCCAGCCTTGGGTAAACCTGTGGCCGGAAGGCTCCAGGCCTGTGGTGGATAATGCACTCGCACGGGTTGCCGCGGGTGAGTCTGTACGGTTCGAATCCTTCTGCCCAACCGCCAAGGGCGAACCAAGGTGGTGGGACGTGACAGCGGCCCCCATTCTCGACCCACAAGGCCACATCGACAAGATCATTGCCGTTTCCAGGGACATCACGGAACGCCACGAGCAGGAAGCCCGGCTAGAGGCTTTGATCGACGCGCAGAACGTAAAGCTGACTGAAAAGGGTTTACACCTGGAGGAAATCCACCATCGGGTTAAAAACAGCCTGCACCTGGTTAACACCCTGTTGATTTTGCAGGCCAACCTTTCGAACGAAGAAGCCGTCCAGTCCCAGTTGCAAATCGCAGCCAACCGTGTACTCACCATCGCAACCGTCCACGAACGCCTCTATCAGAATGCCTATTGCGAGGGCGTCAGCGCGTCGGAGTACTTGAGCGGGCTGGTTGGGGATATCGGCAAGGCGTTTGCAGAGCGCAAGATCGAACTGCAGATCGAGACGTTCCAACTGTCCTCAGAACGGATGGCGCCGTTGGGGCTGGTAGTTTCGGAACTGGTTACCAACGCGCTGAAGTATGGCCGAGGCCTCATTACGGTCAACGTCACCCGCGATGGCAAAGATGCTGCAATCGTGGTCACCGATGAGGGTGACGGTTTTCCCGATTCCTACCCAAAACCCAGTGGAACGGGGTTGGGCATGCGGCTGGTGAAGAGCTATTCGGGCTATGGCGCGCAAGCTATCCGTATTGATGCTTCAGCCCCGTTCAGCACGATACGGGTGCGCTTCAAGCTCTAGCCCCGTCCCTCGGTTTTCGACAATTCGATCGAACCCATCGCACCGAATTCTGACCAAGCACTGCGAGGCATGTATTTCGCGCTGCACGCGAAGCCGTCGAAACCACAGTAGGAGGAGGCAAGCCTTTCATGAGCGATCGCATCATCACACTGTTCACCGACACCACGCTGTTCGGTATCTCCATACTCAATTTGCTACTGGCGGTCACGGTCGCCGTACTCACCTTCCTGGTATCCCGGGCGGCAATCAGTTTTCTACTGCGCCGGGTCCAGCGCTGGTCGGAGCACTCCGGGGCGCTGAGTCACGTTGTGGCGAGGGTGCTGTCGGGGACCAGCAATTCCTTGCTGTTCCTCGCTTCACTGCTGGTAGGCCTGAGCATGCTGGACCTGCCTGAACGGTGGCTTAGCCGGGTGGGCAGCCTGTGGTTCGTGGTAGCGGCCCTGCAGATCGGCTTGTGGGTGAACCGCGCCATCAGCCTGGGGCTGGACCGCTACTTCCTGCACAACGGCGCCGACGGCACCAGCCAGGGCAGTGCACTGGCGACACTGTCGGCCTGGGGCGCGCGCGTGCTGCTGTGGTCGGTGGTGCTGCTGGCCATGCTGTCCAACCTGGGGGTGAACATCACCGCGTTCGTTGCCAGCCTGGGGGTGGGCGGTATTGCCGTTGCGCTGGCCGTGCAGAACATTCTGGGCGACCTGTTCGCCTCACTGTCGATTGCCGTGGACAAGCCCTTCGAAGTGGGGGATTTCATCGTCATTGGCCCGTTGGCGGGCACTGTAGAGCATGTAGGGCTGAAAACCACCCGCATCCGCAGCCTGGGCGGTGAACAGATCGTCATGGCCAATGCCAACATGATTGGCAGCACCATCCAGAACTACAAGCGCTTGCAGGAACGGCGCATCGTGTTCGAATTTGGGCTGTCGTACGACACCCCGACCGAGGCGGTCAAACAGGCGCCCGCCATTGTCGAAGAGGCGATCAAGGCTCAGCAACAGGTGCGCTTCGACCGTGCTCATTTGCGCGGGTTCGGCAAGGAAGCGTTGGAATTCGAGTGTGTGTATATCGTCAAGGACCCGGGCTACAACCTGTACATGGACATCCAGCAGGCCATCAACTTTCAACTGCTGGAAAAGTTCTCCAGCATCGGCGCCGCATTTGCCGTACCTGTGCGGGCCATCAAGGTAACTGCGCTGCCGCAGGAGGCGACAGGATCTGGCAACGTGCGGGACAGGGAACAGACGTACACAGGGAACAGAGAGCGCGCGGCTTCATTCAACGCAAGGTGACAAGAACGCCGGGGCGGCACTGGCCGCCTCGGCCGCGCACCTCAGTTTCAGCGCTGATCATCCTTCATCTGGCCACCTTGCTGGCCGGCGTGCCCGCCCTGCCGGCCGATTTCCTCGTCATCCATCTCTGCGGTGCCTGCGGCCCCCCCTGCGCCGGTCCCCACTCCACCCTGACGGCCTTGGTCAGAATCGGGTTTGGGGGTCTTCGTGACGTCCGGACCGGGCATCTGCCCGCCTTGATGGCCAGTGTCGGGGCTACGATCACGGTCTTGGTCGGTGCCATGAGTGTCTGCCTTGCCGCCCTGAGTGCCTGGCATGTCTTGATTGTTAGCCATGGTGATACACCTCATATCTGCTACACAGATAAGCCTGTGTACACGTAGGACTGAGCGACGTTGCATTCAGCCGGCTTTTTTCACGCAATCCAGACCAAACGCATGAAGCACTCGCACGCGATATGCCTATGCACCAGCGCCCGTTGCGCTGGCTTAAAGGCCCCAGTTAATCCACGCTCCAATCGCTAAGAACGCAAGAGAGCGCTGGCTCAGGCCTGGACCTGGCGCTCGGCGAACCGAATGCTGTCCCGCCCACCACGCTTGGACTGATACAACGCCACATCGCCCTGCTCGATCAGCGCCGCCAGGCTCACCGGCGCCTGGTCGAACACATTGGCCCCGATACTCAACGTCACCGCCTCTGTTGTAGGGACGGTCACACGCGCGTATTGCTGGAACTGCTCGCGCAGCATTCCCCCCAGCTCCAGCACCCGTTCGTTACTCGCCCCACTCAGCAAAATGACGAACTCATCCCCCCCAAGCCGCGCCGCCAACGAGCGCTCCGGGAGCACCGCACGGATCATCTCACTCAGGGCCACCAGTAACCGGTCCCCTGCGATGTGCCCATGCAGGTCATTGACCAACTTGAAGTTGTCAATATCGATCAACAGCAAAGCCCCAGGCCGCACGGCGCTTACATCCTTGAAAAATGGCCCTGCCCTCACCTCCAGCGCACGCCGATTATAGAGCGCAGTGAGTGGATCACGCGCCGCCAGCCGGGCAATCCGCTCTTCGCGGCGGTAGCGCACCGTACCGGTCATGGACAAGGCAATCAGCATGATCGCCATGGCCCCTTCCACCAGCGAGACCTGGATGATCAGCCCACCGAAGGTGGCCAGGTCTATCAACGTTCCTGGCGCAATGGCGATGATGGCCTTGATCACGTAGAACAAACCATGAATCAGCAGCACATAGCGCAACTGCACAGCCCCTACGCTCAGCGACTGGCCATGGGGTTGCAACAGTGAACTGGCCTTGAGCGTGAGCGACGCCACCAGCAACGAGTTGGCCATCAGCATCACCTTCGACCACTCCGGCCCGGCCGGCAGCATCAGCAACGCGAACCAGATCACCACGATCACCAGCCATGCCCGTGACACGCGGTCTTGGGTAAAGCGCAACACCCCCAGCAAAAACAACCCGTGGGCCACCACCAGCAAGCCGTTGGCGAACCAGATACCAATGAACAACAGGCCGATGCCACGCATCAAGGCGAGGGTGCAGCCAACCGTGATGGTGGCGAAGCCCGCGCTCCAGTACAGCAATGATTGCTCGCGAACGCTGCGCCACTCGATGGCCAGGTAAAGCGCCGCCGCCGCAGCCAGGGCGATGGAAATCGTGAGCATGGTCGGTGGATCAAGCGCCATGAAAGGTGTAGCCCGTGTGAGTGGTCATGAAAGCGGCGATTGTATGCGCTCTGGATGGCTTTTCAGAGGGGGCCACCGGGTTGCACGCAAAGGTTTTTCGCGATTCTAGGCACCTTTCGGGGTGTTGACATGGCTATTTGCTATCAACCGGACGAACGCCTCGTTCTCGATCGGTCGGCTTAACAGAAAACCCTGCACTTCATGGCACTGATCGTCCCGCAACATGGCCAACTGCTCCGGCGTTTCCACCCCTTCGGCCGTGACTGTCATGCCCATTGCGTTACCCAGGTTGATGATTGCCTGCACCACGCTGCGATCGCTGCTGCGCTTGCCCAGCGCCTGGATGAAGCGCTTGTCGATCTTGATGCTGTCGAACGGGTAAGTACGCAAGTAGCCCAAGGATGAATAACCCGTACCAAAGTCATCCATGTTCAGACGTACGCCCAGCTCCTTCAGCGCATTCATGGTGTGCAGGGCGCCTTCCACGTCGTTGAGCATCACGTTCTCGGTGATTTCCAGCTCCAGGCGGTGCGCCGGCAGCCCGGTGCTGCGCAGCGCTTCGGCAACGTCCCGTACCACATCGCTGCGGCTGAACTGGGCGGGCGACATGTTGACCGAAACCAATATGTCCAGCGGCCAGGCTCGGGCCAGACCGCAGGCCTGATACAGTACCCAGTTGCCCAGCAGCACGATCAGGTCCGACTCCTCGGCCAACGGGATGAAGCGGTCCGGCGCTAGCAAGCCAAGGCGCGGGTGGTGCCAGCGCACCAGCGCTTCGGCGGAGGCGACGGTTACCCCATCGACCTTGAAGCGTGGCTGAAAATGCAACCTCAATTCGCCAAGCGGTATGCCTTCGCGCAGTTCCTGTTCCAGCACGCGTTTGTCTAGCAGCGCGGTGTTCATCTGCGGCGAAAAATAGCGCCAGGTGCTCTTGCCCGCCTGCTTGGCACCGTACAGGGCCACGTCGGCGAAGCGAATCAGGTCGCTGGGGGTGCCAGGGTAATCGGCAGACAGCACGACCCCCAGGCTACCTCCGGCCTGTACACTGTGCTGGTCGATCGCCATCGGCCGCCTCAGCGCCTCGATGACGCGGGCGCAGAAGCGGTCCACCTCCTCGCGTGTGCCGGGCCCTGCCAACACCAGGACGAATTTGTCGCCCCCCAGGCGTGCCACCAGATCGGTGGCCCGGGTTACCTGGCCGAGCCGGGCGGCGACTTCGATCAGCACCGCATCCCCTGCCGGGTGGCCCAGGCTGTCGTTGATGGGTTTGAAATTGTCCAGGTCCAGCATCAACACCGCCTGGGAAGCCTTGCCGGCGTCTTCCAGAAAACGGAACAACTTGTTGCGGTTGGGCAGCCCGGTCAGGGGGTCGTGCTGGGACAGATGCTGGATACGGGCGTGGGCCGTGACCTCGTCGGTGATGTCGGTGCAGGTGCCACGAAAGCCCTTGCAGATCTTGTGTTCGATGATAGCTTTGGCGGCTACCCGGCACTCGCGCCGCTGCCCGGCCTGGTCGTGGTACTGGCAACGCAAGCTGCCCGTGGCTTCGCTGGCGCCCAGGCCATGCAGCCAGGTTTCGACATGCCCGGTTTCGCAATCGAACAGCTCGCTGACGGGCTTCTGCAACCAGTGTTCTGCAGGGTGCCCGGTCAATTCGGCAAACCGTGGGGACAAGTAGGTCAGGTGCTGCTGGGCATCGGTTTCCCATATCCAGTCGGAGGCCGCTTCGGCCACGGCCTTGAAGCGCGCCTCACTGGCCTCGAGTGCCTGCTTGGACGCCGCCAGCTGCCGGTGGCTGCGGTCGATGCCGGCGCTGGTGCGCATGGCATATCGGGCAAACAGCGCCATGATCAAGACGATGATCAGCACCGCCACGATCAAGGGGCCAAACACCGCGCGGATCAACGCGCTGCCAGGCTGCTCGATGTGCCAGGTCAGGCTGTGGCCGCTCGCCTCCAGCGGCAGGTGCCCTTTGCCTTTTGGTGGCTGGGCACCAGCAGTGACCGCAAACTCAGCCAGCCCGACAGATTGCCCGAGCTGGCCCAGAACCGCCGGCGCCAGCACCCGAATGAACACCAGCACGGTTTTAGGCGCCGGCAGGTGGTGAGGGAGTGTTGGTGGGCGAATGACTGCGGCGGTGAACAGCGCTGGCTGGCCGGCGAATACCAGGTAACCGGACGCCGGTTGCTGGCGCTGCACGGCCTCCCGGGCCTGCTGTAAGATACGGCCACTGCTGGCGCTGTACTGCTCCAGGCCCTGATCGCTGAGGCGCCCGCGAACAACGGCGTAATGTGTACCGTCGTCATCGAGAACGAATACGCCCTCATAGCCGTCCTCGGTAAACAGCGTTGCGCCGACGTTGTCTTCCTCGAACGCCCAATGGGGGTCTACCGCCACCACAAGGTGGTCGTAGGCCGCTTGCCAGGCCGCGTGGGTCCACAGGTAGCTGCGCTCGCTTTTCTGCAACTGCACCAGCGCAGATTCGGCGTGGAAGCGGCTTTGCACCAGCTCCCGCTCGTCCAGCCCCTGTGCGATGCGGTACAGCGACACCATGCCCAGCACCAGGGCCAGCAACAGCAGGCCGGAAAACGCCAGGATCAGCTGGCGAACCACGTGACTGCGCGGCGAATCATTGCCAAACGTTGCTTCCATTCCGTGAGCGCCTTTAGCCGAGGTCCACAGGGTTGACTCACAGCCCATCACGTTGATCGCAACAACTGACCACCGGCCTGCGCACTACACCCTTGCTGGCCGCTAAAGCACCCGCTTGATCAACGGTTCCAACCGGCTATAGCGTAGCCTGCGCAGCAATTTGCGCACGGGCTTGGGGTGATCGGCCTTGACACCCAGTTCATCTGCCGACCCGATAGCGGGGGCGAACCGGCGCAGTGCGGCCAGTTCCGCCTCCCGTGGCGCCAGCCATTGCTGCTGCGGGTCGTCGATCAGCAGGCCGTTTTCCAGGTCCAGGTTGAAGCCACGCGGGTTCAGGTTGTTGCCGGTCAGCAATGAGTAGCGTTGGTCTACCCACATGCCCTTGGCATGGAAGGTATGGCCGGGGTCGTTCCAGATGCGGATCTGCAACTGCCCACTGGCCAGGCACACGTGCCGGCGGCGGGCGAAGGCCCGCAGGTTGTCTTCATACAGGTAAGGCAACGCACCGCTGGCGCTGAACGGTTCCCCCGGGGCGATGTAGAAATCGTTGGCCGTGCGGTCGCCCACGATCAGCTCCACCTCGACGCCCCGCGCCAGGGCCTGGTCGATTTCCCGCATCACCGCCCTGGGCGGGTTGAAATACGGGGTGCAGATGACAATGCGCTGCTGCGCCACGGCCAGCAACGCACACACCGTACGGTTCAAGGTATTGCCCCGGCCCACGCCAAGCAGCGGAACAACCCGCATGCCCTGCCCCGGGCGACTGGGTACAGCCTCATACACCAGCCGCCGAAGCCGCGCCCGCAGGCGGCGGATGTCGCTGCGCAGGCTGCCTGTGGCGGGCGGCTCGGGCAGGTCCAGACGCGGTGTGGCCACAGGGTGTAGCAGGCGCTGCACCAGGCCGGCCATGGCATCAGCAAGGGCCGGCGACTGGAACACGTGATAACGGTCCAGGCGATAGCGGTCAAAGTGGTGAAGGTAGACGTTATTCAGGCTGGCGCCGGTGTACAGCACACAGTCGTCGATGATGCTGCCCTTGAGGTGCAACACCCCGAACAGCTCACGGGTTTGCACCGGCACGCCGTAAATCGGTACGTCCAGGCCCTGCAACTGGCGCTGGGCCTGATACCAGGCGGCATTGCCGGGTTGCCGCCCAGCACCCAGCAGGCCGCGCCGGGCGCGGAACCAGTCGACCACCACGGTGATGTCCAGCGCTGGCCTGGCGGCCTTGGCCCGGTACAGCGCATCGAGCACTGCCTGCCCCGCCTCGTCCTGCTGCAGGTACAGCGCCACGATGACAATGCGCCGCTCAGCGGCGGCGATACGCGCCAGCAGGCAGTCACGGTAGGCCCTTGCATCGGGCAGCACCTGTATCGCGTCGGGGGTTAGCGCTATGCCGGAAAGGGCATCCAAAAAGGTTTCGGGGTTCACGTGCGGTCATCTTCGCGGCCAACTGTGCCCCCAGCTTGCACAGGAATCGCGTAACGGTCCACCCCGCGTGGGTGAGGCGCAGCTTCAGTAATTCACCCAACTCCAAAATTCTGACCGATTTGGGTACGAGACGCTTGACATGTTAAGTAGCAAATATTCTCATTCGCTCCTTATTTTCCATTTGGTGCATCTTTCATGAACCACCCGGCCTCATCACGTCGTTTTGGCCATGCCCGTAGTCTGCTGGCCGCAGCCATCTGCCTGGCTACTCTTGCACCTGCGCATGCTGCCGACGGCAGCAAGACGGCGGAAAACAAAAAACCCGGTACCCTGGAGCTTGGCGCAACCGAGATCGTGAATACCCAGCTGGGCAGCGTTACTGAGGGCTCGCAGTCTTACACCACCGGCGCCATGGCCACTGCGACCAAGCTGCCGTTGACCCTGCGTGAAACACCTCAGGCCACCACTGTCATTACCCGTCAGCGCATGGATGACCAGGGCATGACCAGCATCAACGATGTAGTGAAAAACACGCCGGGCCTGTTCCTCGATTTCTCCAGTGGCCCCGGCAGGCAAACCTACTCGGCCCGCGGCTTCGACATCGACAACCTGATGTATGACGGTATCCCCAGCGGTTACAGCGGCTGGACCGTCGGTTCGCAACCCAACCTGGCGATGTTCGACCGCGTGGAGATCGTGCGAGGCGCCACCGGCCTGGTGACCGGGGCCGGCAACCCCTCTGCGGCCATCAACCTTGTGCGCAAACGCCCCCTGGCAGAACAGAAACTCACCCTCACCGGCGCCGCCGGCAGCTGGGACGACTACCGCGGCGAACTGGATGCCTCCAGCCCGCTGAACGACAGCGGCACGCTGCGTGGCAGGGTAGTGGCCTCGTACCGTGACAATGGCAGCTTCGTGGACGATGTCGACGAGGACCACGGCCTGTTCTACGCCGTGACCGAGGCCGACCTGAGCGAGGACACCACCCTCACCCTCGGCTTCTCGCACCAGAAGGACAAGACCAACTATTTCTGGGGTGCCTCCATGGTTGGCCTGGATGGCCATCACCTGAACCTGCCACGCTCCTACAACCCTGGCACATCCTGGGAAGACAAGGACCAGAACATCGACACCGTGTTTGCAGAACTGCGCCAGCGCCTGGCCAATGACTGGCAGTTGCAGGTCAACGCCAACTACAGCGACCAGCAGGCCACCTTTTCCGGGTCATACCTGTCGCGCTGGGCTGAGGACCTGAGCCTGGCGCGAACGGTTTATCAGTCCAGGCATGACCAGAAGCAGGCCGGGGTGGACGCATTCGTGAGTGGCCCATTCGACGCATTTGGCCGTACGCACGAATTGGTGGTGGGCGCCAGCCGACGGGTCGCCGACCTCAAGGAAAAAAACTATGCGCCGTATGACATGTACTGGCCGCTGGAGGCTGGCAAGCCTGATTTTCAACGCTCTGGCAGCAGCCGGGCAGTCACCACCCAGGACGGCGTCTACCTGACCACTCGCCTGAGCCTAGCCGACCCGCTGAAACTGATCCTGGGCGGCCGGCTGGACTGGTACGACTACGACAGCAAGGACGATTCGGCAGCCGATTACAAGGTCACCCGCAATGTGACCCGCTACGGCGGCCTGATCTACGAACTGGACGATCACCACTCGGTCTATGTCAGCTACAGCGATATCTTCAACCCGCAAAGCTACCAGGACACCGCTGGCAGCATCCTCAAGCCGGTGGTGGGCAAGAACTATGAAATCGGGCTGAAAGGCGAATACTTCGATGGTGCGTTGAACGCGAGCGTGGCGGTGTTCCGGGTAGACCAGGAGAACCGCGGCGTTCAGGTCACCGGGGCGGGCCTGGCAGGCTGCGCGGACCCCAACAACTGCTATGTGGCTTCCGGTGAAATCCGTAGCCAGGGTGTCGATTTCGAACTGCAGGGTGCACTGCTGCCCAATTGGCAGGTGGGCGCCGGTTATACCTATGCCCGTACGCACTACGTGAAAGACTCGTCCAACCCGCAGAACGAAAACCAGCGCTTCGACACCGACATGCCTGAACACCTGTTCAAGGTTTCCACAACCTACAGGTTCCAGGGCCCGTTGGAGAAGCTGCGCGTCGGGGGCAACGTCTACTGGCAGAGCCGCATGTACAACGACTTCACGACGGCGACCGGGGCGAGCTACCGCCTGCAGCAAGGCAGCTACGCTACCACCGACCTGATGGCAGGGTACAAGGTCAACGAGCATCTGGACCTGCAGCTCAACGCCAACAATATTTTCGACCGCACCTATTACTCGGCGATTTCGAGTTCGGTGTATTACGGCGGGGATGTGTACGGCGCGCCACGCAACCTGATGCTGACGGGGAAATACAGCTTCTGATGCTGCTGGGGCCGCTTTGCGGCCCCAACACCTCAGCTACCGCAGGTCAAACCGGTCCAGTTCCATCACCTTCTCCCACGCTGCAACAAAGTCCCGAACGAATTTGTCCTGCGCGTCGCTACTGCCATACACCTCGCTCAACGCCCGCAACTGAGCATGGGAGCCAAACACCAGATCGACCCGGCTGGCCGTCCACCTCACCTGCCCGGTGCTGCGGTCGCGGCCCTCGAAGGCCTCGTTGTCCGCTGAGGTTGGCTTCCACTCCACCCCCATGTCCAGCAGGTTGCGGAAGAAATCATTGCTCAACACACCGACCTTGTCGGTGAACACCCCTTGGGTACTGCCAGCGTGGTTGGCACCCAGCACCCGCAAACCGCCTACCAGCACAGTCAGTTCCGGCGCTGTAAGCGTCAACAGTTGTGCCCTGTCCAGCAGCAGCTTCTCGGCCTTGACGCTGTAGCGGGCCTTGAGAAAGTTGCGCAAGCCATCAGCCACCGGCTCCAGCACGGCGAACGATTCCACATCTGTCTGCGCCTGCGAAGCATCAGCGCGCCCGGGGCGGAAGGCCACGGTCACACTGTGGCCAGCGTCAGCCGCCGCCTTCTCCACCGCTGCTACGCCCGCCAGCACGATCAGGTCTGCCATCGACACCTGCTTGGCGCCGGCATTGAATTCAGCCCGCACCGTTTCCAGCGCTGCCAGCACCTTGTCGGTGCCCTGGTTCACTGGCCAGTCTTTCTGGGGAGCCAAGCGCAAGCGCCCGCCGTTGGCGCCACCACGCTTGTCCGAACCGCGGAACGTAGAGGCCGCCGCCCAGGCAGTCGCCACCAGGTCCCCCACCGCCAGGCCGCTGGCCAGTATCCGGGTTTTCAACGCAGCGATGTCCTGCGCATCGATCAGCGGGTAGTCCACCTTGGGGATGGGGTCTTGCCAGAGCAGCTCTTCGGCAGGCATTTCCGGGCCCAGGTAACGCGCCAGCGGCCCCATGTCCCGGTGGATCAGCTTGTACCAGGCGCGGGCGAAAGCGTCCGCCAGCTGGTCAGGGTTGTCCTTGAAGCGCCGGGCGATAGGCTCGTACACGGGGTCGAAGCGCAGGGCCAGGTCCGAGGTGAGCATCATCGGCGCGTGGCGCTTCGCCGGGTCGTGGGCGTCGGGCACAGTGCCGGCGCCCTTGCCATCTTTCGGCCGCCACTGGTGCGCGCCTGCCGGGCTCTTGGTCAGTTCCCAGTCGAAGGCGAACAGGTTGGTGAGGTACTCGTTGCTCCACTTGGTCGGGGTAGACGTCCACGTCACCTCCAGGCCGCTGGTGATGGTATCGCCGCCCTTGCCGGTGCCGAACGTACTGGCCCAACCGAAGCCTTGCTGCTCCAGGCCCGCAGCTTCGGGCTCGGCCCCGACGTTGTCGGCTGGGCCGGCGCCATGGGTCTTGCCGAAAGCATGGCCGCCTGCGATCAGTGCCACGGTTTCTTCATCGTTCATGGCCATGCGGCCAAACGTTTCACGGATATCACGGCCTGAGGCGACCGGGTCGGGGTTGCCCTCGGGGCCTTCCGGGTTGACGTAGATAAGCCCCATCTGGACGGCGGCCAGGGGGTTTTCAAGGTTGCGCTCACCCCCCAGGTCGCGGCTCTGTTCTTCGCCGTGCTTGGCCGGCTCGGCCACCAGGTCGCCCTCCCCGGGAGGTTGGGCCTTGGCCTGTTCCTTGCCGTAGCGGGTGTCGCCGCCCAGCCAGACCTTTTCCGAGCCCCAGTACACATCTTCGTCTGGCTCCCACACGTCCGCACGGCCACCGGAAAACCCGAAGGTCTTGAAGCCCATCGATTCGAGGGCGACGTTGCCGGTGAGTACGATCAGGTCGGCCCAGGAGATCTTGTTGCCGTATTTTTGCTTGATTGGCCACAGCAGGCGCCGGGCCTTGTCCAGGCTGACGTTGTCGGGCCAGCTGTTGAGCGGCGCAAAGCGCTGCTGGCCAGAGCCCGCACCCCCGCGGCCATCGCCGGTGCGGTAGGTACCGGCGCTGTGCCAGGCCATGCGGATGAACAGCGGTCCGTAGTGGCCGAAGTCGGCCGGCCACCAGTCCTGCGAGTCGGTCATCAGCGCTGTCAGGTCGGCCTTCAGCGCCTGGAAATCCAGGCTCTTGAATGCCTTGGCATAATCGAAATCAGCGCCCATGGGGTCAGACAGGGAGGCGTGTTGGTGAAGTATTCTCAGGTTCAGCTGGTCCGGCCACCAATCACGGTTGGTGGTGCCGCCACCGGCGGTTTGATGGAACGGGCATTTCGGTTCGTTCGACATCTGCGGATACCTTCAGGTCGGTTGTCCAGATTCCCACCCGAAAGCCTAGCCGAGGCCGTGCAGAGGTCTAATAGAATGGCTATTGCGGGGCAATAGCCTGACGCTCTCGACTACTTGCTCCGCTGCATCCAGGCCGCCCCCAGGCCGCTGAAACAGATGACCATGATGCCCACCAGGCTAAGGGTGTCGGGTACCTGGCTGTAGAACAGCACCCCAAGCAGGCCGGCGAACACGATCTGGCAGTAGCTGAAGGGCGCCAGCAGCGCCGGCGCTGCGAACCGGAACGCCTGGGTCAGCAGCAGGTGGGCGGTCATCCCGAAGCCGCCCAGGGCCAGCATCAGCAGCGCATGGTCCCAACGCGGTGTTTCCCAGAAGAACGGCACCAGGGCACTCATTGCCAGTGTATTGCACAGCCCCGCGTAGAAGTTGCTGGTGGTGGGGCTGTCGTGCGCCGCCAGAATGCGCGTGAGCAACTGGTAGAAGCAAAAGCCCAACGCTGAACCGAACGGGAACAGGATGGCCGGGGTAAACATGGCCCCGCCCGGGTGCACCACCACCAGTACGCCGATGAAGCCCAACACCACGGCCACCCACTGCCCTACCGTTACCCGCTCCTTGAGCAGGGGAGCCGACAATGCGGTGACCAGCACCGGGGCGAGGAAGTTGACCGCCGTGGCCTCGGCCAATGGCAGGTACTGCAAGCCAGTGGTGAACAGCAGGCTGGTACTGAGCAGGCTGAGGGCGCGCAGGGTCTGCAGCACCGGGCGGCGCGTACGCAGCACATTGAGGCCCGACTTGGGCAGGAAGATGCCGGCCATCAACAGGGTGTGCACCACATAGCGGGCCCACACCACCATGACGATCGGATAAAGGCCGCCGAGAAACTTGGACAGTGCGTCGTGACTGGCAAACAGGAACGTGGCCCCGACCACCAGCGCGATGCCACGCAGGGGTTGGTTGACGCCGGACAGCGGGGTGCTGGAACTCATGGCTCTCTCGATGGGGGCGCCACACCAGGCGGCGCCGTTTGAATGCCGCGCGGGCAATGCCGTGCGGGGGCAGCACTGGGATTCTAGAAGAGATGCGCGACGAGAAGGAAGTTCAATTGCCGCCAGGGCCGGCCCAGGTCAATTTGTGTGCGTTAATCGACCACTTTGCCGCCTGCCGGCGTGGCCCGTGGCCTGCCTATCGCTCACCATCGGGCAGGCACCCAGTGTTCATACAAGGATTCTTCAATGCACACGCTCACCACCAACAACGGGCTGGCCCTGCCGGCAGTCGGCCTGGGGACCTGGCCGATGACAGGCACCGCCTCCACCCAGGCGGTTGTTCAAGCGCTGGAGTTGGGCTACCGGCACATCGACACCGCGACCGCTTACGAAAACGAGGCAGATGTGGGCGCGGCACTGCGCACCAGCAACGTGCCGCGCGAGCAGATCCACCTGACCACCAAGGTGTGGTGGGACAGCCTGTCGCCCAAGGCCATGCGCCAGTCGCTCGAAGCCAGCTTGCGAGCGCTGGGCACCGAGCACGTGGACCTGTTCCACATCCACTGGCCGGGCAAGGACTGGGACCTGGCGCGCAGCATCGAAACCCTGGTAGCGCTGCGCGAAGAGGGCAAGGCGCGCCACATCGGGGTAGCCAATTTCCCTCTGGGCCTGCTACGCCAGGTGATCGAGACGTTGGGTGCGCCGCTTTCGGCCATCCAGGTGGAATACCACGTTTTGCTCGGCCAGCAGGCGCTGCTGGACTACGCCCGCAGCAACGACTTGCTGCTCACCGCCTATACCCCGCTGGCCCGCGGCCAGGCGGCAGCAGAACCGGCCATCCAGGCTATCGCCCGCAAGCACGGGGTGCTGCCCAGCCAGGTGGCGCTGAAGTGGCTGCTGGACCAGGACGGGGTGGCGGTGATTCCAAAGGCCAGCAGCCGTGAAAACCAGCTGGCCAACCTGGGCTCACTTCAGGTGCAGCTCGATGACGAAGACCGGGCGGCAATCGCCGCACTGCCCAAGGACCAACGCGTGGTCAGCCCAGCGTTCGCGCCGGACTGGAACAGCTAACGGCACGCTGGCGCTCAGGCGGGTTGCGGCGAGCCCGCCACGTCAATGTGCTTCAAACGCTCGCTGGCAGGCACGGGCCGGCCATACAGGTAGCCCTGCAAGTGCGAACAGCCCTCGGCCGCCAGCCGCTTGCGCTGCTCTTCCGACTCGACGCCTTCGGCTGTGGTCTTGATCATCAGGCTGTTGGACAGCCCAGTGATGGCGCGGATGATCGACATGGCCTCGGGGCTGTCGCACATGTCATGCACGAACGACTTGTCGATCTTGATCCGATCAAACGGAAACGACCGCAGGTAACCCAGCGACGAGTACCCCGTGCCGAAGTCGTCCAGCGAAATGGACACGCCCAGGTCTTTCAGCGCCCGCAGTACACGCACGTTCTCGTCGCTGTTGCCCAGCAGCACCGACTCGGTAATCTCCAGCTCCAGGCGCTGCGCGGGCAGGCCTGAGTCCGCCAGCGCCAACGCCACAGTGTGCACCAGGTTGGCGTTCTTGAACTGCACGGGCGACAGGTTCACCGATACCGTCTGCTCGCTGTCCCAGCGCACTGCTTCCTGGCAGGCCAGGTTCAGCGCCCGTGTGCCCAGCTCATGGATCAGCCCGGTTTCTTCGGCAATGGGTATGAAGTCCATTGGCATCACCATGCCGCGCGTTGGGTGCAACCAGCGCAGCAATGCCTCGTAGCCTGTCACGCTGCTGGTCAGCTGATCTACCACGGGTTGGTAGTGCAGCTGCAACTGGCCCAGGTGCAAGGCCGTGCGCAGGTCGGTTTCCACCAGGCGGCGCTGGCGCGCCGCGACATCCAGCTGCACGGCGAAACACTCGTAGCGGTTACGCCCGTTGCGCTTGGCCTCGTACAGCGCCATGTCGGCATAGCCGAGCAACTGGTCGGCGTGCTGGTGATCATCTGGCGCGATGGCAACGCCGATGCTCACCCCCACACTGAACTGGTGCCCTTCGATCTGAAACGGCGGCGTGATCGCATTGATCAGGCGCCGGGCAGTATTGTGAGCGGCCTCACGGCTATCCAAGCCGGTGAGCACGATGGCGAACTCATCACCCCCCAGGCGCGCCAGGGTGTCGCGCTCGCGCAACTCTCGGCGCAGGCGCTTGCTCAAGACCCGCAGCAGTTTGTCGCCAAAGGCATGGCCCAGCGAGTCGTTGATGTTCTTGAAGTGGTCCAGATCCAGGCACAGGGCAGCCGTCAGCTTACCCGCCTCGGCACCGCGCAGCAGTGCCTGGCCCAGCCGTTGGCTGAACAGGGTGCGGTTGGGCAGCCCGGTCAGCGCATCATGATGAGCCATATGGTGAATCTGGGCATGGGCTGCCAGCTGCTCGGTGGCGTCTTCGGCCACGAACAGCACGTAGTCGGCCTGCCCTTCCCGGTTCTGACTAAGCAGGGTACGGCTGCGCAACATGCGTGGGCCACAGGCGGTGTCAACCCGGGTCTCGGCCGCATGCCCTTTGGTGCTGCGGGCACCACGTGCCAGCTGTTGCTGTACATAGGCCGCAGCACCAGGTGCCAGGCAGTCTGCTGGCAACTGCCCAACCATGGGCTGTTGCGGCCCGGCGAACAGGCGCAGGGCCTGTTGGTTGGCCAGCAGAATGCGCTGGCTCTCCAGCCCCAGCACCATGACACTGGCGGGGATATTGGCGATGACCGAGTCAAGAAACTGCGAGAGCCTGGCCATCTCTTGGCTGTATTGCTCGGCCAGCTCCTTGGCCTGCAGCAACGCCTGCTCTTGCTGGTAGCGCTCGGTAATGTCGCGGGTGACCTTGGCAAACCCGACGAGGTTGCCTTCATCGTCATACACCGCGTCGATGACCACATGCGCCCGGAAGGCGCTGCCGTCCTTGCGCAGGCGCAGCCCGGTTTCTTCGAAACGCCCGGTGCTGCGGGCCTGCGCCAGGTTATGCGTGGGTGCGCCGGCACTGCGTTCGGCTTCGGTGTAGAACACTGAGTAATGCTGGCCGACGATCTCATCGGCGCTATACCCTTTGGCGCGCTGCGCGCCGGGGTTCCAATTGGCGACCAGGCCCTCGGGTGTGAGCATGTAGATGGCGTAGTCGACCACGCTCTGGATCAGCAGCCGGTACATGGCGTCGGGGCTTGCGGCTAGCGGCATGGGTTTTTACCTGGGCCTGGGGAGGGCGAGCGTTGACTGGCGGCTGGGGCCGGCCTTTGATCAATGATGGCATTATGCCGTTAATGAAGGTTTTGTGAAGGGTGGTGGCCATTTGGCCTGCCCAGCGGCGGGTTGCGTTGAGTGGCGGTGGGGGCCTGACCGTGTCAATCATTTCCCCGTACACGTGTCCACCCTGTGTCCGGTCCGTATAGCCACGACAAAAAGTTTTCCGCCTTGAACGCTGAGTTGTGAACTTATTCAGTGTAGGCGCGGACACCGCGCAACTATTCATTCGCGCAAGTTGCGCTTAGTCACCTTTCCGCCCTTACGGCGGGTTACTTTGGTCTTGGCCAAAGTAACCAAAGCCGCCCGCTCCCGT